>JBBDRM010000008.1:10156-12846 GCA_040905475.1 Actinomycetota bacterium | reverse complement strand
CGGCCGCGCTTGGTGACGTCGGCGGCTCAGCTGGAGGAGCTGCGCCGCCTGCCGCCCTTCCGTCACCTCGAGGCCGACGAGTTGGCACGCGTGCTGTGTTCGCGCCGTTCGCCGCCGCGTAAGCGACGAGTTCATCGATCGGCTTCTGGGCGTTGGGAAGCTCGTGCGAGCGGATCCGCTCGCCGGCCGCGTCTAAGGCGATCACATAGTGGCCGGTCTTGCCGATGTCGACGCCGATGCTGACCTGTCCCATCCCCACCTCCAGCTCGAAGGAAGTCCCGGAGGGTGCAGCTCCCGCATCCACTTTACGAGCGCCATCGGATCGGCACGTCCCTATCGCGCGAGCACCACACCGAAGCGCACTGGGGCAACACCCCCCAGGCCATCAACGGCAGGGGGCAAAGGCCATGACCGTACGCTTCCGGTGACCGTCAGTCAGGGTATGAACCCGGCCTCAGGCTGTCGGGTAGGAAGGTAAAGGGGTTCAAACGACGTGTTCGAGGGAGCCGAGGATGGAGAATCGCTGGAGCACGCGCCCGCCGCCAGGAATATGAGAGCGATTGCAATACGCTTCACCTGTTCACCCCGCCCTCTCGGTTTCGATCGACGCGCCTTACTTTCATCAGGCGCGCTCGTAATGATTCGAGGGCGCGAGCGTTGTCCTGAACGAAGAGATGGAGTCCCTGGATGGCGGCCAGTGGCGCGCCTCCCATTTCGACGGCCGAGTCGGCGTCCTCATGACCGAGGCCCAACGCCGCCCGCAAGCCGTCGAGAGACGCCCACTGGTCGCCGGTCATTTCAGAGCGATCCATCCGCTTCGTTCACCTTCCGAAGAATGTCTCGGCTGTCGATCGGGGTGATCGCGGTCTTGAGGTTGCGATCCGAGTACAACTTGGCCCCGGTCTTGCGGCCGGTCTTCTTGCTCTTGGCTTTGCTCTTGGTCGTCTTCTTGGTTCGCGACGTGGTGCGCTTGGGTGTCACTTTCTTCTTGGCTGCCATGTCACATCTCCTTCGTTAGTTGGTCGAGAACGTTTCGCGCCTCGACGGGCGTGATCGCGGACTTTAGGTTGCGATCCGAGTACACCCTGGCCCCGGTCTTGCGGCCGGTCTTCTTGCTCTTCGCCTTGCTCTTTGTCGTCTTTTTGTTTCGCGAAGATGTAGCGCGTTTGGGTGTCACCTTCTTCTTGGCTGCCATGTCACTCCTCCTGCGTCAGTTGATCGAGAACGTTTCGCGCCTCGACGGGCATGATCGCGGACTTTAGGTTGCGATCCGAGTACACCCTGTATCCGGTCTTGCGGCCGGTCTTCTTGCTCTTCGCCTTGCTCTTTGTCGTCTTTTTGTTTCGCGAAGATGTAGCGCGTTTGGGCGTCACCTTCTTCTTGGCTGGCATGTCACACCTCCTTCCCGCCAATGCGTTTGCGCGGAGCCGCGCGCGGGGCGGCGGTGTGGAGACGTTCGAGCTCCGCGATCTTCTCGGTCAGACGATCGATCTCTGCCTTTTGCTCCTGGACCATGCGATAGAGAGCCTTGATCGCTGCGAGCGTGACGTTGACCTCGTCACGCAGGTCGATCGTGACGTCGTCCTCACCCAGCCCGAAGGCCGCTCGGAAGTCCTGCGCCATCGGGCCCATATGGCGGACGGAAGGCTCATCCTTGTAGGCCCAGGTGCTGATCGGCAGGAAAGCGACTCGCGCGAGGATGTCGCGGCCGTCGACCGGTGCGCTCTCGGAGACCTGCGATGCCTCCGGCAGCGTCTGGCCTTGATCTATCGGGCGCCTCTTCTTCGCCATCGGATCCCTCCGGATCCCAGTTCATTCGTCGAGGCGAGCGTACGAATCGGACCCTTTGTCGTCTGTCGGCCAGGCTACATTTCCACAGTTAGGTTGGGAACACCATCCTTTCGCCCAGGGCGGCCGCGCTACGCAGTGCCGCGAGGATGTGGCGGTCCAGCCGGTCGCCCATAGCGAATCGCTCCTCGAGGTTCTCCCACCCGGCGAATCGTTCGAGCGCCTTCCAGAGGTCGTCGTCTGGACCCTCGAGGAAGCCGAGCGTTCTGAGCGATCCGGCCATCTCGCTCGACAAGGCAGCGTCGACCGGCACGAGATCCGCCTCGGTCGGCTTCGTGAAGTACAGGCGGTGAAGATCGAGGAGCCGGCTCAGCTCGCGGGCGGGGTCGGGATGGTCGTCGACGCGGAGGTCGACAACCACATCGGTCGTCCCGCCGTATCCACCACGCGGACTCATCACAAGAACGGCCGCCGATTGGCGGCCGCGCCGGTCGCCTCCCGCGGCAGTCCCCCCGAGTATCGCTGCGACCAGCCGCCCGGCGAGGTCGCCCGCCTCGCGCTCGAACGCTTCCGCGGTCGCGGCCACCACCTCCGGACCCGCCAGGATGTTTCCCTGGACGGCGTAACTCTCGCCGATGGTCCCGCCGGCCCACGCCATGCATTCGGGGCCGGTGAAACTGGCAGCGTTGCCGTGCGAGTCGATCACGCCGATCTGGCACTTATCGCGCAGTGGGGAGCTGCCGATCAGCACCTCGACGACCTCGTCTGCGGATCGCCCATCGGCCAGCAGCGAAAGCCCGTGCGGCCCGAAGGAAACATCCGCGTGAGCTTGGGTGGCGATCGTGCCGGCTCCAACCTGGGCCCAGGGCACGAGGGCGCCCGCCGCCAGGAACTTCGAGGCG
>JBBDRM010000008.1:0-10146 GCA_040905475.1 Actinomycetota bacterium | reverse complement strand
CCCCCCCCCCGGGCCACGATCGAGAAGGTCATCGTCGTCAGTCAAACCCGCAGCCCGAGGTGCGGTCAACGCGTCGCGCTCGTTAGGATGAGCCCCGTTGCCGTTGCGGCCACGGCGTGGCCGCGAGCGAGGGGGTAGGAGTGTCGGTCATCAAGAGCATCGACCTCGTGGGCGTGTCGTCCGAGTCCTGGCGCGATGCCGCGAACGCCGCGTTGCAGGAAGCGGCCAAGACCCTCCGCGGGATCGAGGGCATGGAGGTCATGGAGACCTCCGCCATCGTCGAGGGCGACAAGGTCAAGGAGTACCACACACACGTACGGATCCGTTTCCGCCTCGAGCGCTAACCGACGCGAGTGATCGGCGGGGCCGGAGACGGCCCCGCACGCCGTTCCCGGGATATACTCAGCACGGCGCAACCCCGTCTTCTGCGATGCATTGAGACCTGTTCCACTTCGGCCCCGTAGCCCGGGCCGCCGCGTCCGGGCCGCCGAGCCTTACCCCCAACGATCCGAGGAGCGCTGACCATGCCCGCGACCGTGCTCGTCGGCGCGCAGTGGGGAGACGAAGGCAAGGGCAAGATCACCGACATCCTCGCCCGCGAGATGGACCTGATCGTCCGCTACCAGGGCGGGAACAACGCCGGGCACACGGTGGTAACCGGCGACGTGCGGCTCGCGCTGCACCTGATCCCGAGCGGCATCCTGCACCCCAATGTGACGCCCGTGATCGGCGACGGCGTCGTGGTCGACCCGGCGACACTGCTCGAGGAGATGGACGCGCTCACCGCGCAGGGCATCTCGTGCGAGCGGCTGCTCGTCTCGGGCAACGCTCACCTGATCATGCCCTACCACCTCGAGATCGATAAGGTCACCGAGCGCTACCTCGGCCGCTCCAAGCTCGGCACCACGCGACGCGGGATCGGCCCGGCCTACGCCGACAAGGCCGCCCGGATCGGGCTGCGGGTCCAGGACTTGCTCGACATGAAGATCTTCGCCGCCAAGCTCGAAGTCGCCCTGAAAGAGAAGAACGCGATCCTGAGCAAGATCTACAACCGGCTCCCGCTGGATTCGAAGACGATCATCGCCCAGTACGAAAGCTACGCGGCCCGGCTGGCCCCGTATATCGGCGACACCTCGTTGGTCGTCTGGAAGGCGCTCCGCGGCGGCCGTCGGGTGCTGTTCGAGGGCGCGCAGGGGACGTTGCTCGACGTCGATCACGGCACGTATCCGTTCGTGACCTCCTCGAGCCCGATCGCCGGCGGCGCCACGACCGGCGCGGGGATCGGCCCGCGCGAGATCGGCCGCGTGATCGGCATCGCGAAGGCGTACGTGACGCGCGTCGGCTCGGGGCCGTTCCCGACCGAGGACACGGGGCCCGACGGCGACCGGATCGGCGAGCGCGGAATGGAGTTCGGCACAACGACGGGCCGGAAGCGCCGCTGCGGCTGGCTCGACGCCGTGCTCCTTCGCTACGCCGCGCGCCTCAACAGCCTGAGCGACCTGTTCATCACCAAGCTCGACGTCCTGTCGGGCTTCGAGCGTCTGAAGCTGTGCACGGCGTACCGCTATCAGGGCGAGACCTACGACGAGTTCCCGCCCCATCAGACGATCTTCCACAAGTGCGAGCCGATCTACGAGGAGCTCGCCGGATGGAGCGAGGACATCTCCGGGGCGCGTTCGTTCGAGGACCTGCCGGTCGAGGCACGGGAGTACGTCCGCCGGATCGAGGAGGTCTCCGGCGTCCCGGTGACCCTGGTCTCGGTGGGGCCGTCGCGCGATCAGACGGTGCGTCGCGAGCCGGTGCCGGTCGCATGAGGGTCCTCGTCGTGGGCGGCGGCGGGCGCGAGCACGCGCTCACTTGGAAGCTGGGACAGAACCCGACCGTCGACAAGATCTTCGCGGTGCCGGGCAACCCCGGGATCGGCGAGATCGCCCAGTGCGAGCCGCTCGACATCGCCGATGTCGACGGGCTCGCCGACTTCGTCGACGCGAACGGGATCGACCTGACGATCGTGGGCCCGGAAGCGCCCCTCGTCGCCGGTCTCGCCGACGAGCTCGCGGCACGGGGCCACGCCGTCTTCGGGCCGAGCAAGGCTGCCGCGCGCATCGAAGGCTCGAAGGCGTGGGCGAAGCAGCTCATGGCCAAGGCCGGCGTTCCCACCGCGCGCAGCGAGACGGTGGCGACGATGGAGGAAGGGCTCGCCGCGCTCGACCGGTTCGGCTCGCCGGTCGTCGTGAAGGCCGATGGGCTCGCGGCCGGCAAAGGAGTCACCGTGGCCGAAAGCCGCGAGGCGGCGGAAGAAGCGCTTCGCATCTGTCTGGTGGATCAAGCCTTCGGCGAAGCCGGGGCGACCGTCGTGATCGAGGAGTTCCTGGAAGGGGAGGAGCTGTCGATCCTCTGCCTCACCGACGGGCGCACCGTGCTGCCGCTCGTGCCGGCGCAAGACTTCAAGCGAGCCTTCGACGGCGATACCGGGCCGAACACCGGCGGGATGGGGGCGTACAGCCCGGTGCCGCAGATGCCGGCCGACGTCGTCGATCGGGCCGTGCGTGAGATCTTCACGCCGACCGTGCGCGCGTTGGACGAGGCCGGCTCGCGGTTCGTCGGGTGCCTGTACGGCGGACTGATGATCACCGCCGACGGCCCGAAGGTGATCGAGTTCAACTGCCGCTTCGGCGACCCCGAGACCCAAGCGATCATCCCCCGGCTGACGAGCGACCTCGCCGAGCTGCTGCTCGCCTGCGTCGAGGGGAACCTGAACCTCTACCGGCCGAGGTGGACCGACGACGCGTGCGTCGTGGTCGTCCTCGCGAGCGGCGGCTACCCCGGCCGCTACCAGACGGGTGTCCCGATCGACGGCATCGACGCGGTCGAGCGCATGCGCGGGGTCGAGGTCTTCCACGCCGGCACGGACCGGCGGAAGGGGCGCATCGTTACGGCCGGGGGACGCGTGCTGGGGGTGAGCGCGCTGGGCAGCGATCTGGCAGTTGCGCGGGACCGCGCGTACCAAGCCGTCGCATCGATCCGCTTCGATGGCATGCACTACCGAAAGGACATAGCGGAAGGAGCTAGATGACAACGGCACTGGTCGGCATCGTTTACGGAAGTCCGTCGGACAAGGACAAGATGGGGCACGCGGCCGCGTTGCTCGAAAGGTTCGGCGTCTCGTATGAGATGGATTCGATGAGCGCCCACCGGTCGCCCGAACGCGTCCGCGATTACGCGTCGAAGGCGGAGGCGCGCGGATTGCGTGTGCTGATCGCCGGCGCCGGTCGCGCGGCCCACCTCGCTGGGGTCGTCGCCGCGCACACGGCGCTTCCGGTGATCGGGGTGCCGTTGTCGGGCGGGGTCATGGACGGGATGGACGCGCTGCTGTCGACGGTTCAGATGCCGTCGGGCGTCCCGGTCGCCACGGTCGGGATCGACGGGGGCGCGAACGCGGGCTTGCTGGCGGTGCAGATCCTCGCGGCCGGCGACGACGATCTGCGCAAGAAGCTCGGCGAGTTCAAGGACCAGCTCGCCGAGGGGCTGCGTCTATGACCGACCCGACTCGGGTGCTCGGAAGCGTGTCAGACAAAGTGTCGTCACATTGTCTGACATCGTCCGAGGAGTGGTCGAGAGGGAACGCGTGATGGACGAGTCGGTCACCGTCATCGTCGAGATCCCGAAGGGGTCGCGGAACAAGTACGAGATGGATCACGAGACCGGCCGGATCCGGCTCGACCGGACGTTGTTCGCGAGCGTGCACTACCCGGCCGACTACGGGTTCATCGACCAGACCCTCGGCGAGGACGGCGATCCGCTCGACGCGCTCGTGCTCGTAGCCGAGCCGACGTTCCCCGGCTGCGAGATCGACGCGCGGCCGGTCGGCGTGTTCCGGATGCGCGACGACATGGGGATCGATCACAAGATCCTCTGCGTGCCGGTATCGGACCCGCTGTGGAGCCCGATCGTCGCGCTCAAGCAGGTCCCGCCGCACCTGCTCGTCGAGATCGAGCACTTCTTCAACGTCTACAAGACCCTGGAAGGCAAGGAGACGGTGACCGACGGCTGGGACGACGAGGAAGCCGCCTCTGCTGTGGTGTCCGAGTCCTATCTGCGAGCCACATCGGGGGGAGGCGTTTGATCCCTCGCTACACGCTTCCGGAGATGGGTGCGGTCTGGGAGGAGCGCGCGAAGTTCCGCCACTGGTTGCGCGTCGAGGTCCTCGCCGCCGAAGCGTGGACGAAGCTCGGCGTCGTCCCCGAGACCGACATGGCGGCGATCCGCGAGCACGCCGCCGAGGTCGATCCTGCTCGGGTCGAGGAGCTCGAAGCGACGCTCAAGCACGACGTGATCTCGTTCCTGACCGCGCTCGGCGAGAAGGTCGGCCCGGCGAGCCGCTGGATCCACTACGGGATGACCTCCTCGGATCTGCTCGACACCGCGCTCGCGCTGCAACTGCGCGAAGCGGCCGACCTGCTCATCGCCAAGACCGAGAAGCTGCTCGCCGTGCTCAAGCGGCGCGCGTTCGAGTTCCGCGACACGATCTGCGTGGGACGCTCGCACGGCGTCCACGCCGAGCCGACCAGCTTCGGCCTGAAGCTCGCCGTCTGGGCGTTCGAAGTCGCGCGCGGCCGCGACCGGCTCGTGCGCGCGCGGGACGCGATCGGCGTCGGCAAGATCGCCGGCCCCGTCGGCACCTACGCGACCGTCGACCCGTTCGTCGAGGAGTACGTGTGCGGCGAGCTCGGCCTGAAGGCGGAGGACGCCGCGACGCAGGTCATCCAGCGTGATCGTCACGCCGAGTACCTGACGACGTGCGCGATCGTCGCGGCGACGTGCGAGAAGATCGCGACCGAGATCCGACACCTGCAGCGCACCGAGGTTCGTGAAGCGGAGGAGCCGTTCACGCGTGGGCAGAAGGGCTCGAGCGCGATGCCGCACAAGCGCAACCCGGAGCTGTCCGAGCGGATCTGCGGGCTCGCCCGGGTCGTGCGCGCGGCGGTGACGCCGGGCCTCGAGAACGTTCCGCTCTGGCACGAGCGCGACATCTCACACTCCTCGACCGAGCGCGTGATCCTGCCCGACGCGTCGATCGCGCTCGACTACATCCTCCACACCGCGACGCGCGTCCTGGACGGTCTGCGGGTGTATCCGGAGCGGATGCTCGCGAACCTGAACGCCAGCGGGGGGCTCGTGTACTCGGCGGCGGTCCTGCTCGCGCTCGTCGAGGCCGGGCTGTCGCGCGAGGACGCCTACGCGATCACCCAACAGGCCGGCATGAAGACGTGGGAGGAAGGCGGCTCGTTCCGCGAACATCTGCTCGGGCACGAGCCGGTTCGCGAGCGCTTGGGAGAAAAGAAGCTGGATGAGATCATGGATCCGCGCCGGTACCTGACCCACGCCGGCGTTATCTTCGAACGGCTGGAACGGATCTAGGGGGGGCGGAATGCAGTCCAAACTGGAAGGGCTCGAGCTCATCAAGCAAGGGAAAGTCCGCGACATGTATCGCACGTCGGCGGGGATCGTCATGGTCGCCTCCGATCGGATCTCGGCCTACGACGTCGTTCTCCCGACGCCGATCCCCGACAAGGGCGCCGTGCTGACCGGTCTGTCGGCCTACTGGTTCGAGCGCACGGCCGGTCTGGTCCGCAACCACGAGATCACGACGCAGGTAGACGACTACCCGCCCGAGGCCAAGGACCATGCCGATTATCTGCGCGGCCGCTCGATGCTCGTGCTGGAGGCGGAGCCGGTGCCGATCGAATGCGTCGCGCGCGGCTACCTCTCCGGATCGGGCTGGAAGGAGTACCAGCAGACCGGCGAGGTCTGTGGGATCGCGCTGCCGAAGGGGCTGCGCGAGAGCGACAAGTTGCCGGAGCCGATCTTCACGCCGGCCACCAAGGCCGAGACCGGCCACGACGAGAACATCAACTTCGAGCGCGCCGCCGAGATCGCCGGCCGCGAGACGATGGAAGCCTTGCGCGACCTGACGCTGAAGATCTACACGTCCGGCGCGGAGCACGCCGCCGAGCACGGCGTGATCATCGCCGACACCAAGTTCGAGTTCGGCGTGATCGACGGCGATCTCATCCTCATCGACGAGGTGATGACCCCGGACTCCAGCCGCTTCTGGCCGGCCTCGGAGTACGAGCCCGGCAGGGGGCAGCCCTCGTACGACAAGCAGTACGTCCGCGACTGGCTCGACGAGAGCGGTTGGGACCACTCGCCGCCGGGTCCCGACCTTCCCGACGAGGTCGTCGCGAACACGCGCGCGAAGTACGTCGATGCGTACGAGCGCATCACCGGCCGCTCGTTCGACGAGTGGCTGCGCCGATGAAGGCGCGTGTCGCGATCGACGTGATGCTGAAGGACGGGATCCTCGACCCGCAGGGCAAGACCGTGCAGGAGAGCCTGCCGTCGCTCGGGTTCGAGGGCGTGGACGACGTGCGGATCGGCAAGCACATCGAGCTCGAGGTGGAGGGCGACGATCCGAAAGAGATCGCCTCACGCGTCGAGGAGATGACTCGCCGGTTCCTCTCCAACCCGGTCATCGAGGACTTCAGCTATCGCATCGAGGACGGCAACGGGTAGATGACCGAGGAAGCTCCCGGCCGCGGGATCAAGTTCCGCGAGTCGATGCCCAAGCCGTTGCTGGTCGCGTTCCTGGGAACGGCGGCGGCCGCCGTCGGGCTCGTGGTGTGGCTGATGGTCAGCCCGCCGGTCCCGCGCAACCTCGACCTCGGCTCGCGCCGCAGCCCGCCGACTGGAACGTTCACCCACAACGTCGTGCGCGCGATCCCGGTCGACATCCCGACGCCGTTGCCGGTCTTCGACCCGCCGTGCGATGCCGTTGCGGGGATCGTGATCGAAGGGGGCGAGGCCGCGCAGGGCCGGATCCGTTCCATCCTCCGGCTGAACCTGTGCCGGATGGTCGAGGACGAGACCCAGCCGCAGGAGGTCAAGCAGGCGATCCGCGCTCTCTCGGGTGCGAGGATCCGTTTCGGGATCCTCACCCGCACCGGCGAGCAATCGACGACCGACCTTACCGTGAAACGGATCCTGATCAACGTGGATCTGGCGCGCACGAGCGTCGACCCGACGCTGATCGCTCCGCTCCTCGTCCACGAAGGATGGCACCTCTTCGCCGGAGGACCGGTGACCGCCGCGCAAGAGTTCGGGGCGCGGCTGGCGGAGCTTCAGGCGTGCCGCGTCGTCTACCGGGAACCCGCCGAACCCAGCCGCGGGTGCGTCGACGCGCAAGCTATAGTGACGCTAGGCGAGACGCGCGCGATCGAGCTGCTCGTGCGCGCCGGATTCCCACGGTGAGGAGGCTGGTGGCAGCGGTTCTGGCGGCCGGAAGCGCCTTGGCCGCGTGCTCGGGATCGGCGGCTCCCAAAGCCGATGTCCCCGCGAATCGCAACAGCGCCGTGGCCGCCCGCGTCTTGGTGGACGACCCCGCATTCGACCCCGCCACGGCGAAGCGTCCACGCTTCGTTCCCTGTCACGGACTCTCCGGATGCGCTCGGAGCGCGGAAGGCGTCGGAGACTTCTACCCGGGCGCGGCGATCCCCGAGAGCGCCGACCTCGCCGTCGATCACACCATCGAATTGGTCCTGTACCTGGTGGGCGCCCGGTTCGAGCGCGCCGACCTCGAGCAGGGGACTGTGCACGTGGAGGTCGTGACGCGTTCGGCCGGGTTCCAGATGGTCAAGCTCGACGGCAGCGAGATCCTGGCGCTGCCGAACGTGATCTACTCGTTCGAGGACGGCACCGGCGTGATCTGTCGCGGCGGGCTGGAGGGGTGCGGATGAGGATCGGCGTCGTCCAGTTCCCCGGCTCGAACGACGAGCGCGACGCGGTGTGGGCCCTGCAGCAGCTCGGCGCGAACGCGGAGTTGCTCTGGCACGGAGACGCCGATCTTCGCGGCGTGGACGCGATCGTGCTGCCGGGCGGCTTCTCCTACGGCGACTATCTGCGGTGCGGGGCCATCGCGCGGTTCTCGCCGGCGATGAGCTCGGTCGTGCGTTTCGCGAACGACGGCGGGCTCGTGCTCGGCATCTGCAACGGCTTCCAGGTCCTGTGCGAGGCGGGGCTGCTCCCCGGGGCGCTGGTGCGGAACGAGGGCCTTTCGTTCATCTGCGAGGCGGTGCACGTCAGGGTCGAGAACGTCGCCATCCCGTTCACGTCGCGGGCGCGGGTCGGGGACGTCCTGACGATCCCGATCAAGCACGGCGAGGGTCGCTACGTCGCCGATCCCGCCGAGCTGCGCTCGATGGAGGAGCGCGGTCAGATCGTCCTGCGCTACGCGACGCGGGCCGGCGACGTCGTCGAAGAGGCGAATCCGAACGGCGCGACCGCGAACATCGCCGGCGTCTCGAACGAGCGCGGCAACGTCTTCGGCCTGATGCCGCACCCGGAGCACGCCGTGGACGCGTCGGCCGGGATCCGCTCCGCCGACGGCGCCGTGATCCTCGGCTCGTTGATCGACGCGCTGGTCGGCGCCGAGGCGTGATGTTCGAGCGGTTCAGCGACTCCGCGAGACGCGCCGTCGTCCTCGCGCAGGAGGAGTCCAGGATGCTGAACCACGACTACATCGGTACCGAGCACATCCTCCTCGGGCTGGTAGGGGTAGACGACGGCGTTGCGGCGCAGGTGCTCGAGGGGTCCGGCATCTCGCTGGAGTCGGTCCGTGATGGCGTTGTACGGATCATCGGACTCGGCCAAACGCCGCCGACAGGCCATATCCCGTTCACTCCGCGGGCGAAGAAGGTTCTGGATCTCTCTCTGCGTGAGGCGCTCCAGCTGAACCACAGTCACATAGGAACGGAGCACATCCTCCTCGGGCTCATCCGAGAAGGGGAAGGCGTGGCTGCGCAGGTTCTCGTGCAGCTCGGACTGGACCTGAACACCGCGCGGCAGAGAGTCATGGAAGTCCTTGGCGGTAGTGGGTCGCCTCGGCGAACGGTTGGATCGACAGAGTCGTTCACGCTGGGCGAGGCCCATCTGAGTGTGGGGGTGGGTCGGCCTTCGCAACTACCCGTTCCAGCCGGGATGCCCGTCTGTCCCGGCTGCCGTGCGAGCTTGGAAGGTTTCCTCAAGTACCGGATCCTCGACGCGCAGGAAAGTGACGGAGAAGGAGTCCGGAAAGTCCTGTTCCTCTTCTGCTCCAACTGTGGCCTCGGGATCGACGACTGGATGGTGCCCGAGTGACCGGCCTCGAGCTCGCGCTGTCCCTCGCGCTGACCGAGGAAGAATACGAGCGCATCGTCGCGACGCTCGGCCGGGAGCCGAACAAAGCCGAGCTCGCCATGTACGCGGCGATGTGGTCAGAGCATTGCTCCTACAAGTCGTCGAAGGTGCATCTCAAGACGTTGCCGACCGAGGGTTCGCACGTCGTCATGGGCCCCGGCGAGAACGCCGGCGTGGTCGACATCGGCGACGGCCTTGTGGCGGTGTTCAAGCTGGAGTCGCACAACCATCCGTCCGCCGTCGAGCCGGTGCAGGGCGCGGCGACCGGCGTCGGCGGGATCGTGCGCGACATCCTCGCCACCGGCGCGCGGCCGGGCCCGATCCTCGACCCGTTGCGGTTCGGCGAGCCCGACTCGTATCGCAACCGCTGGCTGCTCGGCGGCGTGGTCGCGGGGATCTCGCAGTACGGGAACTCGATCGGCATCCCGACGATCGGCGGCGAGACGAAGTTCGACCCGTGCTACGCGGGCAACCCGCTCGTCAACGTCATGTGCATCGGCATCGCGCCGCGCGATCGGGTGCAGCGCGCACGCGCGGAGGGCGTCGGGAACGTCGGTCTCCTGCTCGGGGCGAAGACCGGCCGTGACGGGATCGGCGGCGTGTCGGTGCTCGCCTCGCGGCCGTTCGACGCCGAGGCCGAGGCCAAGCGCCCGAGCGTCCAGGTCGGCGACCCGTTCGAGGAGAAGATCGCGATCGAGGCGTGCCTCGAGCTCATCGACCGCGAGCTGCTCGTCGGCCTCCAGGACCTCGGCGGCGCCGGGCTGTCGTGCGCGACGAGCGAGACGGCGAGTCGCGGCCGCGTCGGCATGGAGGTCGATCTCGACGCCGTCCCGCTCCGCGAGGCCGACATGGAGCCGTTCGAGATCCTCACCAGCGAGTCGCAGGAGCGCATGTTCGCGATCGTGCGGCCCG
>JBBDRM010000007.1 GCA_040905475.1 Actinomycetota bacterium | reverse complement strand
CCGGTCGTCGGATCGACCGCGAACTGGATGTTCGAGCCGCCGGTGTCGACGCCGATCTCGCGGATGCAGCGGATCGATGCGTCGCGCATTGCCTGGTACTCGCGATCGGTGAGGGTCTGCGCCGGCGCCACGGTTATCGAGTCGCCGGTGTGCACCCCCATGGGGTCCAGGTTCTCGATCGAGCAGATGATCACGACGTTGTCGGCCGTGTCGCGCATCACCTCGAGCTCGTACTCTTTCCAGCCGAGCACGCTCTCCTCGACGAGCACTTCTCCGATGCGGCTGCGCGCGATGCCGTCGCCGGCGAGACGCTCCAGATCCGCGGCCGTCCAGGCGATCCCCGAGCCGCCGCCCCCGAGCATGAAGCTCGGGCGCACGATGACCGGATAGCCGACGTCCTCGGCGACGGCGAGCGCCTCGGACGTCGTGTACGCCCAGCCGCCGCGCGGCAGGTCGATGCCGGCGCGGGTCATCGCCTCCGCGAACAAGCGACGATCCTCGCCACGCTGGATCGCCTCGAGCCGCGCTCCGATGAGCTCGACGTCGAACTTCTCGAAGACACCCGATTCGGCGAGTTCGACCGCGACGTTGAGTGCGGTCTGCCCGCCGAGCGTCGGGAGCATCGCCTGGGGGCGCTCCCGCTCGATCACCTTCGCGACGGTCTCGGCGGTGATCGGCTCGAGGTAGGTGCGATCGGCGAACTCGGGGTCGGTCATGATCGTCGCCGGGTTCGAGTTCACGAGCACGACGCGGTAGCCCTCGTCGCGCAGCACACGGCAGGCCTGCGTGCCGGAGTAGTCGAACTCGCACGCTTGCCCGATGACGATCGGGCCGGAGCCGACGATCAGGATCGTCTCGATGTCGTCGCGACGCGGCACTAGCCTTTCCTTCCTCGCGATCGACGCGATCGGGTCATCGTCGAGGGGGGACATATTGCTCTTGAGCTCGTCAGACAATTTGACGTCGATTTGTCAGACAACGCCGCAAGGGAGTGTCGGGGCCCCGGTGAAAACGAACGGCTAAGCATCGGCGCCGGACCATTCGCGAGCGAGCGGCTCGGCCATCAGCGCCAGCCCTCGTAGAGGCCTTTGCCCATGTACTCGGCGAAGAGCGCCCGGTTCTCGGCCGGCGTGAGGAGGCCCATCGCGATCGCGAAGCGGCTCATCCCCTCGAGCGACGCGACGATCGAGCGCAGCTTCTCCGAGGGACTCCGGCCTTTCGATTCGGAAGACGCGTTGGCTTCGTCGGTCAGCTTCGCCTTCAGCGTCATCGCCTTCTCGAACTCGGCGCGCAGGACTTCGAGGGCCTTGTCCGCGAGCGCCTGCTGGGTTTCGGAGCGCGTTGGCGGCGGCTCGGCCGGCTTGCCGGGAGATCCGAGCGTGCGCAAGGTCGGCTTCTTGCGGGGGTCGGTCACGCGTTCGCCTCCATCAGCCGCACGAACTCGTCGAACAGGTACGAGGCGTCGTGCGGGCCGGGCGCGGCCTCGGGGTGGTACTGGACGCTGAACGCGGGCGCGTCGAGGCATCGGAGCCCTTCGCACGTGTCGTCGTTGAGGTTCACGTGGGAGACCACGGTCGCGATGTCGAACGAGCTAGGGTCGACCGCGAAGCCGTGGTTGTGGCTCGTGATCTCGACCGTGTTGGTTTCGAGGCGCTTCACCGGCTGGTTGATGCCGCGGTGCCCGAACTTGAGCTTGTATGTCTTGGCGCCGAGCGCGAGCCCGAGGATCTGGTGGCCGAGACAGATGCCGAAGACCGGCGTTCCGGCGCTCAGGACTTTCTTGGTGTTCTCGATCGCGGTCCGCACCGCCGCCGGGTCGCCGGGGCCGTTGGAGAGGAAGACGCCGTCGAACCCTTGGGACAGGATCTCCTCGGCCGGGTACGTGGCCGGGAACACCATCGCGTCGCAGCCGGTCGCGGCAAGCAGCCGCAGGATATTGGTCTTGATGCCGTAGTCGTATGCCGCGACCGTCAGCGCCGGGCCGCCCTCGCGCTGAGCCGCATCGAGCCCGCGGTACGGCTCCGGCGTCGTCACCGGGTCGACCAGGTTCAGCCCGGTCATCTCGGGGCTGCGCAGGACCTCGCGGCGCAGAGCGTCGGCATCGAGCACATCGGTGGAGATCGCACCGCGCATCGCGCCGAGCGAGCGGATGTGGCGCGTGAGCCGTCGCGTGTCGACGTCCTCGATGCCCACGATCCCGGCATCGGCCAGGTAATCGTGCAGCGAGCCGGTCGCCCGATGGTTCGAGTAGGTGCGAACCGCCTCGCGGACGACGAATCCCGCGACCCGTACGCGAGAGGACTCGACGTCCTCGCCGTTGACGCCGTAGTTGCCGATGTGCGGATACGTCATCGTCACGAGCTGGCCGTGGTAGGAGGGGTCGGTCAATACCTCCTGGTAGCCCGACATGCTGGTGTTGAAGACGGCTTCTCCGGTTGTCGTTCCGCGCGCGCCGAAGCTGCGGCCACGGAAGGCCGTGCCGTCTTCGAGGACGAGGAGCGCGTCGCCCACTACTTCCCCTTCCGCGCCTTGCCCTTCGCGATCGCCTTTCGTTTCGTGCGCGCGCGCTTCGCCCGCTCGCGATCCTTCGCCCAACGCACCTTCGCCCTATCACCCTTGCCCATGCACGACCTCCCCATCTCGAACGGTGAACTTCCCTCTGAGCATCGTATGAACGACCTTCCCTTGGAGCTCGCGGCCGGCGAACGGCGTGTTGTCCGACAGCGACGCGAGCCTCGCCGGCTCGACGACCCATCTCGCTTCCAGGTCGAAGACCACCAGCGTCCCCGGAGCGCCGGCCGCGACCGGGCCGCCGTGGCCGTCCAGACCGCGGATCCGGGCCGGTGCCGTGCTCATCCGGTCGACCAGCTCGCTCACGGTCAAGCGCCCGGGTACGACGAGCTCGGTGATGAGTACCGCGAGCGCCGTCTCGAGGCCGAGCATCCCGGGCGGCGCCTTGTCGAACTCCTTCTCCTTGTCCTCTTGCGCGTGCGGCGCGTGATCGGTCGCAACGCAGTCGATCGTCCCGTCGGCGAGCCCCGCGCTGAGGACCTCGATGTCGGCACGGGTGCGCAGCGGCGGCGCGACCTTGAAGACCGGGTCGAACGAAGCGACCAGTGTGTCGGTGAGCGACAGGTGGTGCGGCGTGACCTCCGCCGTCACCCGCACGCCGGCCCGCTTCGCGACGCGGATCAGCTCCACGCTTCCGGCCGTGGACACGTGCGGGACGTGCAGGCGGGAGCCGGTCAACTTGGTGAGCGCGAGGTCGCGGGCGATGATCAGCTCCTCGGCCTCGTCGGGGACGCCGGGGATGCCGAGGATCCCCGACACCTCGCCCTCGTTCATCGAGCCGCCTTCGGCGAGGCCGCGGTCCTCAGCGTGGTTCGCGATGATCGCGTCGAACGCCTTGGCATACTCGAGCGCGCGCCGCATCAGACCGGAGTCCTGGACACACTTCCCGTCGTCCGAGAAGAAGTTCACCTGCGCCTTCGAAGCGTGCATCTCGCCGATCTCGGCGAGCTTCTCGCCCTCCAGATCGACGGTGATCGCTCCGACCGGGAACACGTCGACGAGGCCGACGGCGCGTCCGATGTTGAAGACCTGCTCGACCACGGCGGCCGAGTCCGCGACCGGAGTCGTGTTCGCCATCGCGCAGAGGGCGCCGTATCCGCCGAGCGCCCCGGCGCGGGAGCCCGACTCGATCGTCTCGGCGTCCTCGCGTCCCGGTTCGCGCAGGTGCGTGTGCAGGTCCACGAGCGCCGGCGCGACGACCAGCCCCGTACAGTCCACGACCGTCGCGCCGTTTTCGGGCAGCGACGAGCGGACCTCGGCGACGAGACCCTTCTCGATCCGGACGTCGAGCATCCCGTCCGTCCCGCTCGCGGGGTCTACCAGCCGCCCGCCCTTGAGGAGGATCGCCTTAGACGGTATCGGGCACCTCCTCCTTGGCCTCGGGGCCGCCGAGCATCAGGTACAGGAGCGCCTGACGCACCGCGATGCCGTTGGTGACCTGATCGGTGATGACGCTGCGCGGGAACTCGGCGACGTCGGCGGCGATCTCGACGCCGCGATTCATCGGGCCGGGGTGCATGATCAGCGAGCGTTCGGGCAGCAGCGCGGCACGGCGCCGGTCGAGCCCCCAGATCCGGGCGTATTCTCGCAGCGAGGGAACGTAGCCCCGCTTCTGCCGTTCGAGCTGCATCCGGAGCAGGTAGCAGACGTCGAGCTCCGGCAGGAGCGGGTCGAGCTCGGTCGTGACGTTCGCGCCCCAGGTCTCCACGCCGGGCGGCAGCAGGGTGGGCGGCGCGCAGATCGTGACGTCGGCGCCCATCGTCTGCAGGCCGAGCACGTCGGAGCGCGCGACCCGGCTGTGCACCACGTCGCCGACGATCGCCACGCGCAGCCCCTCGAACGACGGGAAGTGCCGGCGGATCGTGAACAGGTCGAGGAGCGCCTGCGTCGGATGCTCGTGCATCCCGTCGCCGGCGTTGATCACGCTGGCGCTGACCCACTCGGCGAGCCGGTTGGGCGCGCCGGCCGAGGAGTGCCGCGCGATGATGCAGTCGACGCCCATGGCCTCGATCGTCTGAGCGGTGTCCTTGAGCGACTCGCCTTTCTCGACACTGGAGCCGCCGGCGGCGAAGTTCAGAACGTCGGCGCTCAGGCGCTTCGCGGCCAGCTCGAAGCTGGTGCGGGTGCGGGTCGAGGCCTCGTAGAAGAAGTTGACGACCGTCTTGAGTCGCAGGGTCGGGAACTTGCGCCCCATGTTGTCGCGGAAGAACTGCGACGACTGAAGAACGCGCTCGATGCCGTCGGCGTCGAGGTCTCGGATGGAGAGCAGGTGCTTGATCATCCGATCACCTCACCGAGGTCGACGGCGTCTTCCCCGTCTACCTCGCTCATGCGGACCTGCACCTCTTCGTTGTGGGCGGTGGGGATGTTCTTGCCGACGTAGTCGGCGCGGATCGGGAGCTCGCGGTGGCCGCGGTCGACAAGCACGGCGAGCTGGACGGCCTGGGGCCGCCCGAGGTCGATGAGCGCGTCCATCGCAGCGCGGATCGAGCGACCGGTGTACAGGACGTCGTCGACCAGCACGACGATCTTGCCGTCGATGTCCGGCACCTTGACCGGGGCCAGCGGCGCCGGCTCGCGCATGCCGATGTCGTCGCGATAAAGCCCGATGTCGAGCGAGCCGGTGGGGACCTCGACGCCCTCGATCTCCGCGATCAGCGTGGCAAGCCGCTGGGCCAGGGAAACGCCGCGCGTCAGGATCCCAACGAGCGCGACCCGAGAGGCGCCCTTGTTGCGCTCGATGATCTCGTGGGCGATGCGCGCAAGGGCCCGAGCGACGTCGCTCGAGTCCATGACCGTGGCCTTGGGCGTGAAGGTCTTGGTCAGGTGGTTCGCCTCCCCCGGTGGGAGCCCGGGGGGAAGGCCGGCAAGAAAAACGCCTGCCGCGGCTCGCGCGTGCAGGCTCTTTTGCTCGTCACTTCTGCCTTCTCCCTTCCGGGCCTCTCAGGACCCGCTCTTAAAGGGTTCGCGGCAGTATAGCATCGCCGCCGTCGGATCCGACCTGCGGAACCCCGGGCTGGGTACATATATCGAGTGGCGGACGATCTCGTCTCAGTCGTTCTCGCCGCCGGCGCCGGGACGCGCCTGCGGCCTTTGACGACCTTCCTTCCGAAGGCGCTCTGCCCGATCAACAACGTGCCCCTGGTCGACCTCGCTCTGGCTCGGGCCGGCCGGGTGACGCCCGATGTGGCGGTCAACGTTCATCACTGGCGGGAGCTCATGGAGACGCACCTCGCCGGTCGCGCCCATGTCTCCGTCGAGGATCACGAGGCCCTCGGAACGGCAGGCGCGCTCGGGAACCTGCGGGAGTGGATCGCGGGGCGGGATGTGCTCGTGATCAACGCCGATGCTTGGCATAACGAAGACCTCACCGCCTTCGTCGAGGATTGGGACCGGGAGCGGATCCGCCTGCTCTGCGTTGACGACGCGGCCCGGGGTGACTTCGGAAGCCTCCGTCTTGCCGGCGCGGCGCTGATGCCGTGGGACGACGTCGCGACGCTCGAGCCGGTCCCGAGCGGCCTGTACGAGGTGTCGTGGCAGCGCGCCGAGCGCGAAGGACGGCTCGACCTCGTCGTGAGCGAGACGCCGTTCTTCGATTGCGGCACGATCCCGGAGTATCACGCCGCCAATATGGCGGCCTCGGGTGGGCACAACGTGATCGGCTCGGGCGCCGTGGTCGAAGGATCGATCGAACGGACCGTCCTCTGGCCCGACGTGCACGTCTGGTCGAACGAGCGCCTCGTGGGCGCGATCCGCCCGAAGGATGGAGTGACGTTGGTCGCCGAGCCGGCGGGTGTCGGCGATGCCGTCTGAGATCGAGTCCGGGCTCCGCGCGTCGGCCCGAGCGTCCTACCTCGTCTCAGCGAAGCCGCTCGCGAGGAGAAGCGATCCACTCTCGAGGCCGAGCATCCGTCGTTCCTGAGCCCGGTGGCGGCGGAGGAGGGTTGAGGTAGTTGGACGTCTCTAGCGGCGGCGCGCCCAGGCTCGTGTCGGGCGGCGGCGGATCGTCCGAGGAGAAGAGCGGCGACGTCGGAGCCGGATCGCTCTGAGCGCCGAGCCGCACGATGCGCGCCACGGACGGAACCGGGCCCGCGGGCGTGTCTTTCATGATGAAGAGGTAGTAATAGCCGGGCGGCGCGATCGCGCTCGCACCCGGCGCATTGCTCGGCGGAGCGATCGCCGTCAACGCGCCGTCAGTGGCCGTGAGGGAGAGTCGCAGCGTCCGCGCGTCGGAGTCGGTCACATGCTGCGCCGAAGGCAGCCGTGACAGCACGACCTCCGAGATGGAGCCAGCGTCCGGCGTCTCGATCGTGAATCCCTCGCCCCACGCGATCCCGCGCTGCACACCGCCGATCGCCGGCCTCGGCCCACGGAAGAGGTACGGCGGGCTGAAGACCTCGAACGACGAGTCGCGATCGTTGTTCGCAGTGATCCCGGGCGCCACGTCGTGTGCGGTGATGGCGAAGGGCGGAGCGCCGAGGGGGAACGGTGCGTGACCGCCCACCAAGACCCGGCCATCCGGCAGGAGCACGGCGGCGTTGTGGTAGGTCCGATCCCGGCCCGCGCTCGCCATCCGCTTCCACGTCCCTGTTTCCGGGTCGTACAACTCCGCTTCGCGGATCGGGCGCTCGAGCCCCGACGTGACCACGGCATCGCGATCGGCGCCGGAGACCGCCAGGACCTCACCCGTCGGCAGCGTCACCGCGGAGGAGTACCAGCGTCCGTGGTTGAGGTTGCCCGTCCGCGCGTTGGTGATGTTGCCCCCGCCGTCAAGCGTCGTCAGCGTCGTGATCGGCGTCCCCACGTAGCTCCCCGGCGTCGGCAGGAACAGCGTGCCGCCGACGTCCATCACCGTACCGCGGTCGTACGGCGGTTCTAGCGGAAGCATGACCTGGGCGGCGCCGTTGCGCGCCCCGAACGGAGCGAGGCCGTGCATCGTCCATCGACTCGTCTGCGGATCCCACGACCGCTGGAACCCCCACAGAGCTTCGTCGATCGCCCATCCGGCCGGGGTCCACATCTGGCCGGCGCCCGTGTAGAGGATCTTCCCATTCGGCATCAGCATGACGCGCGCGACCATCGGGAGCGACGTCTCGGACGACGGCCCGGTGTAGTTCTCGGTCCACGTGTCCGTGGCAGCATCGAACGTTTCGGTTCGCAGGACTTGACTCATCTGCGTGTTCTTCGCGACCTTCGTGGCTCCGCTGAACACCGACACGCTGCCGTCCGGGAGCGTGACTGCGGTCGGATACCAACGGCCGAACTTCATGTCGCCGACCTGACGGTACGTGTTGGTGGCGGCGTCGAAGATCCGCGTTGCACGGATCCCCTCGACCTCCGGGAATCCGAGATCGGCCGCATCGCCCTCGTCGCGGTCCAGGACGCGCGGCTCGTTGTAGTAGTCGGTTCCGCCCGCGATCAGGAGGCGGCCGTCCGGAAGCTGCGCCTGATCGGAACAGAAGAAGTCGAGGTCGTTGGCTTGGGGGTCGTCGGGCGGGTCGCTCGGGTTCCGCGCCGGTCCTCCAAGCGTCCCCCACAAGGAGCCGACCCGGCCGTCACCCGGTCTCCCGGGGGCCCCGAGGTTTCCCCACGGGTCGTCGCCCAAGGTCGATCCGGGAGCGATCGCCGTGTTGTTACCGCTCTGCGTCAGCGAGAGCCACGACGGCGTTCCGTCCGTGAGCTCGAGCACCCGTGACTGGGAGTTCCGGAGCCTTGTGCCCAGCTCGCCGGACGAGTACCGCCAACTCTCCGTGCCGGCGAGGCCGTCGGCGTACCAGATGCGGCCGTCCGGCAGAACACCGGCGTTGACGGCCGTGGGCTTGCAGATCATCTGGCCATCGGGGCCAGCGGGATCCTGGACGCAGCGTTCTTGGCCGGCGCCACCCTCCTCGAAGGGCGCGGTCCACTGCCCGATCACCTCAGGGCCGGGGAGTGGTGCGGCCACGGCCCCGAGCTGCAGGGCGCCAACGACGACTGCCATCAAGACGGCCAGGCCGAACCCCCGCGATCCCGTCGCTCTCCCCCGAGTCGCTGACCGTCCTCCGCGTTCCGTTCTGTTTTCGCTGTTCACGGCCGTCATCCTGCGCCGGCAGCGAGGGCGAATCATCCCCTAGATGGGGGATTCATTGCTTCGATCGGGACCCCCGGCCTTCTCCGCGGCGATCCCTGCCAATGCGGCGCGAGAGGAGATTCCCAGCTTCGCGAACACGTGGGAGAGATGAGTCTGGACCGTGTGCTTCGAGACGAACAGACGCTCCGCGATCTGAGGATTGGTCAGCCCCTCAACCGTCAGCCGGGCCACCTGCTGCTCGGCATCGGTGAGAGCCCCCCATCCCGTCTTCGGCCGAGCGCGCTTCCCACGAGCGCCGCGCCGGATGCCCGCGTCTCGCACGGCCGCTGTGATCCTCCGCACATCGTGGGCGGCGTGGACGCTCTCGTAAAAGGCCAGCCCCTCTTCGAGAAAAGCCCGAGCCTCGGCCAGCTTCCCCCTCCGAATGAGGGAGCCGGCAGCGTCTTCGCACGCTCGCGAACGCTCGACGATCCGAGGCGTTTCACGATACGCCTCCACGGCCGCGATCAGGGCATCGGGATCGTCATCGACGAGACCGCGAGACTGTCGAGCAACCGCCGCGGCAGAGTGCACCTCGGGTGCCAGTTGGGCGCCGCGCTCCGCTTCGGCCGCGACGCCCTCCGCGCGGTCTCGGTCGCCGGCCTCGATCGCCATCCGGACGAGATCGGCGAAGACGGGACGCGACGCGATATATCGACAGGACGCATATGCGTCCCATGCTTGGATGAGCACAGCCAACGCCTCGGGGCTCCGCCCCAACGCATCGAGATGCATCGCTTTCGTCCAGGCGAGGGGGATCATCCCCCACTGTGGCCCATGGTCCGTGATGAAATCGTCCATCCACCCGATCTGGCGACCGGCATCTGCGGTGCGACCGCGGTGTAAGTCGATCTGAGCCAGAGCGACATGGGCGCCGAACAGAACGTCCGTCGAGTCGGACCCGTCCCGAACAAGCTCGACTGAGGTCTTAGCTTCGGCGGCCGCCTCGTCCCAGGCCCCGGCATGGAACCCGACGAAGGCATGGAATCCGCCGTAAGGGGCCACCAACCCTGCGATGCCGCTCTCGCGATCCATCTGCAGTCCCTCACGACAAAACGCTTGGGCTCCTGCAAGGTCGTCGGAATCGAGATACACCTGGGCGGCGATCGCGAAGAGGAGGGGGATGGGCGTTCGGATGCGGCGGTGGATGTCGAGCACCTCGTCCGCCAATGCCCGCGCCTGAGAGATCTCGCCTCGTGCGAGAAGCGCGGGGGCCAGGGTGATGAGACCACTCGCGATGACGATCAACTCGCTGTAGTCGACCCCTTCTCCGCGAAAGCGCGCCGGGGAGTCGATGTCGCGTGCTCGTCCTTTCGCGACGACCGCCGCGGCGTGTTCCTCAGCCGCGCCGAAGTTGCTGGTACGCATGTAGGCCGCCGCCAAAAGCGCACGGACCACGTAATACGTCCATCCGTCCGCACGAGGATCGGCGATGATGCCTTCCAGCACGGGGATGCTCTCTCGGGCGCGACCCTTTCGCATCTTCGCTTCCGCGATCACCCAGGCCCACCTGATCGATCCGGCGTCGGTGGCGCGTGGAACCACCTCGTTCGCGAGCCGTTCTGCATCATCGACCCGCCCGATCGAGATAAGCGGATAGAGGATCTCCTGTTGGGCAAGGAGTCTTCGATCAGCGGGTACGCCAGGCAACTCGATGGCCTTCTCGTAGACCGCGACGGCCAAGGGCGTCGCCCGGAAACGGATCTCGCTCGCGAACGCGATCGCATCCTCGAAGAGCTCCGGAACACCGAGATCGAGGCCGCGCAAGAAATGCTCCGCCACGCGAGCAACCGCGGAGCCGGACGACCGAAGCGCGCGCGCGGCGTGGTTGTGCATCGCAGCACGATGAGGCGCAGGGATGTCCTGGTAGATCGACTCGTGGATGAGGTCGTGCCTGAAGGAGATCGTGCTCCCCTCCGCCTCGACGATCCGCGCCGCGATCGCCGGCGACAACCGTTGGAGCGTCTTGTCGACCGTGTCCCCCGTGACCGCCAGGAACTCGTCCAACGGAAACGATGAACCGAGGATCGCCGTCTGCTTCAACAGATCCAGAGACTCGGCCGGAAGGAAGCTGATCCGTCTCAGGATCGTGAGTCGCAAGGTGGGCGGAAGCTGCATGGTCGTGACGTCGGCAACTGCGTCACGGACGTCGAGCTCCTGGTCCTGAAGAACAGCGCGTGCGATCTCGGTCACGTACAGCGGATTCCCGCGAGCGGACGCGATGAGCCCGAGTAGGTTCGGCCCAGGACGCGCGCCGATCAAGCCTTCCGTCAAGCTCGCGATCTCGTCCTCTGCGAGTGGCTCGAGCCGCAACTCGACGCCGTGCTCCTGCGTTGCGGCACCGATAAGCCGCGCCAGCGCTTGCGACTGCGGATGCGGCCGGTAGGTGCCGATGAGCAGCACCGGCAGGTAAGCCAGGCGACGACTCACTCCCAGGATCCCTGCGAGTGTGGCCGCATCCGCCCAGTGCAGGTCTTCCATCACAACGCACGCGGGGCGCGAGAGCGCGAGCTCCTCGACGAGATCGACGAACGCGTCCAACAATGCGACGTCGCTCGTCGGCCCGTCCGATCTGACCAGTTGCTCCAGCGCCTTGCCGGCAGATGGCAGCTCCCCGGCGAACCTTCTGAGGGCGTCCGCCACGCCCCCGAAAGCGCGCGCTCGCTCCAGCTCTTCTGCGCCACCATGGAGCACGGTGAAGCCGGAACTGCCTGCGTCGGCGATAACTTCCTGAACGAGACGGCTCTTGCCGATGCCGGCTTCTCCCTCGACCAGGACCACGCGCGAAGCGCCGGCGCGAACGTCGGCGAGCGCTTCACTGAAGAGCGAGCGCTCGGCGTCACGGCCGACGAATGCGGCCGCCTTCTCGACCCCGAGCGTCATGCTTCCCCCTCAGCCCTAACGCGGAATCCTACTTCCGTGGGCGGCACGGAGGGCAAGTGCTACGGGGCGGCTCTATCCGATGTCTCGAGCGCCGCCTGCAACGCGTGAAGCATCCCGAGCCAGCCGCTGAACGGCATCAATCGATCCTCGTCATCGGGCTTCGCACCGTCGCGCGGAAGCGTGATCGTGCCCGTGGGCGGCTTGCTGTGATCCAAGTGGATGAGGATCAGCATGTGACGATTCTCACTGCCCCCAATGACACGAACATCCCTCACCTGAGGGATGTTTCCGCGCGGCGCCCCTCTCAGAGTGGCACTTGTCCGATATGGGGGAGGGAGACATGCGGAAGGCACAAAGGAAGGCGCTGGTGATGACAGCGTTCGTGTTCGCCGTCGTCGCGCTTGCCGGGATGGTTTCGACCGAGGCCAGCGAGATCTGCGCAGGCCCGAGCTACCAGGTCTGCGTCCTAGTGAACGAGCCCGGTGTCTATTCGGGCGGGAAGGCGAACGGCGTCATGCTCTATACGGGGCCCACCGTGGGCGGCCACGTCCTGCTCGAGTGCAGCAGCTCGGACAACGACCAACTTCACGCGAACGTCTACGTCGCAGACAACTGGGTCGCATACAACCCAACGTTCGACCGTCAGATCTGTTCCTAGGCCGAAGCCTCTAGCGCTGAGTCCCAAGCGGGGTGAACCCGTGCTGGTCAAGAGCGCCACGATCAAGGGTTGTCCTAGGGCTACGCCAGAGGGGGTGATATGTGGCGGGATGCGCAGTCTGAAGGCTGTGACGGACGAGGATCTTAAGGGATCCGACGTAGTTGGTAAGGGGGATAATCGATGCGTCGCAAACTGATTGCTGTCGCCATCACGATCAGTGCAATGGCAGCGTTCTTTGCTCCTCAGGCGAGCCACGCCGGGCCATGGGATCAGATCCCACTTCTGCCGGGTGACTTCGTTCTCGAAATCACAGGCTCGGTGGCGGGCTCGAGTGGCCTTTCGTGCCTGAGTGTGGACGTAAGGACCGAATGGTTCGCCGGCATCCTCGATGTGACCCTGTATGACCTTCTCGAGCCGACCGTGACTCCGGTGATACAGGTGGATCTCATGTATGAGGTTTCTGGGCAAGCGAAGACGATTCCCGGGGTTTATCGCCAGAGCCATTCCTTCGATCGGGCGGGAGAGGCACTCGATCTCCATCTCCAAGGTTGGGGCATCCCGTCCGACGCGGAGTTCACGCCGGACTGGTTCTGCACCCTACGGGTGACGGTCGACGCGGACAACGAACACGCTGAAAGCAACGAATCGAACAACACCGATCAGAAGGCGGCTTTGCTTCTGGGATAAGGCAAGACGTTACCGAGCGAGGGTCGAGTCTCGAACTCGACCCTCGCTCATCCGCTCAGCCCTGAGCTCGTCGATCTTCG
>JBBDRM010000006.1 GCA_040905475.1 Actinomycetota bacterium | reverse complement strand
CGACGACTCCGTCCGGGTCTTCCGCCGCGGAGTCGTCGACGACGGCTCCCGCGACGTGGCCGTCGACGAGCAGGACCCTTCCGCCGTCCACTTGACGGTAGATGTTGACCGCGCCGGTCGCGCCGGAGCGGGCGACGAAGCGCAGGACGTCGGCCAGTGCGAACAACTCGAGGTTGCCGCTCAGCATGTCGTCTCTCCCTCGCTCATCCGGGGCGGCTTCGAGGGTGCACGAACGGCCCCGCAGCCGGGTGGCTCAATCGAAGATGTCGGCAAGCGGAGGGGTTCGCTTGATGGATGGAGACGTCAGCGAACGGCTTCGGCCATCGCGTCGAAGGGGGCAGGGACGCCCGTCCACGCCTCGAACGCCAGCGCGGCCTGATGGAGGAGCATCCCGAGCCCGTTGAACGCGCGGGCGCCCTGTTTGGTGGCGATACGAACCAGTTCGGTCGTGTCCGGGTGATAGATGAGGTCGATGACGATCTGGCCCTCCCGCACCGCGCCCGCGTCGAGCGGGAGGGACGAGTCATCGCGACCGATGGGGGTGGCGTTCACGATCAGGCCTGCCTCCGCGGCGATCTCTGAACGGGATACCCATGGGGCCGCGCGCGCTCCCGACACCGCCGCCACCTCGTCGGCTTGCGCGTCCCGCCGTGCCGTCACCGTGACTTCCATGCCGGCGTCCGCCATCGATGTGACGACCCCGCGTGCCGCACCCCCGCCGCCGAGGACGACCGCTCGCATCCCATCGGGCTTCACCGCCACGTCTCGTTCGAGGAAGCGCATGAACCCCGGGCCGTCGGTGTTGGTGCCGATCAAACGTTCACCGTCGGCGACGATCGTGTTGACGGCGCCGACCCGTTCGACATCAGGGGTGAGGCCGTCGAGGTGTGCGATGACCGACTGCTTGTGCGGCATCGTGACGTTCAATCCGGATATCCCCAGGCCGCGCATCCCCTGGATCGCGTTCCCGAGCGCGTTCGGGCGCACGGGAAACCCGACGTAGACCCAGTCGAGACCGGTCGCGGCGAACGCGGCGTTGTGGATCGCCGGGGAGAGACTCGCATCGACCGGCCAGCCGATGATCCCGGCCACCCGTGTGGCACCCGAGATCGCTCGCATCACCGGGAATTCTTGAGCCGGAGGAACTCTTCGTAGGTCTCCGCGAACCCGTGCTCGCCCTTGTCGTTGATCAACACGTAGTACAGCCAATCCCCCTTCTCGGGGTTCAGCGCTGCTTGGATCGACTCGAGGCCGGGGCTCGCGATAGGGGCGGGCGGCAGCCGGTCGATGAGATAGGTGTTGTACGGCGAGGAGAACTGATAGTCCTCGACCAACAACGGCTGCTTGTACGAGCCGGTCTCGAGATAGATCCCGTATTGGACCGTCGCATCGATCTGCAGGCGCATCGGCTTCGCGAGCCGGTTGTGGATCACGCGTGAGATCTTCGCGCGGTCCTGAGAAACCCGAGCCTCGCGCTCGATCATGCTCGCGATGATCAGGATCTGGTAGGGGGTCACGTCGAGCCGGTCGGCGGTGGACCAGTCGAGGGCGGCGATCTCTTTCTCGAACTGGCCGTGAAGGCGCTCGACGACCTGAGCGACCGTTATCCCCTTGATGAGATCGTAGGTCTTCGGGAAAAGGGTGCCTTCGAGATTCTTGGTGTTGCGCGGGAGGATCGGCAGCGAGTGCTTCCCGCTCGTCGCCTCGGCGAGAAATTCCGTTGCCGGGATCCCGGCGACGCGCTCGAGGATCTGGGCGATCTCCCGGACGGTTTTCCCCTCCGGGATCGTGACGCGCGTGAACTCGACCGCCGGGCCCTTCTCGAGGAGCGCGAACACCGTCGAGTAACTCATCCCTTTGCGGAAGTCGTACTGCCCCGGCTTGAGACTCCCCGCGCTGCCCCGGAATCGCGCGTACAAGCGGAAAACCCATGCCGCCTCGATCACACCGGCTCGCTCGAGCTGCGAGGCGATCTCCGAGGCCGAGGAGCCGGGCTCGATCACGACGGAAACCTCGCTCCCGTCGCCGCCGGAGCCGCCGGCGGCGTTCAACACGTACCCCGCGAAGGCTCCCATCGGGAGTAGCAAGACCAGGAGGAAGACGACCAGCTTCCCGAGGGGAGTCAGCTTCGGGCGCCGGCGCCGTGGCGGCTCGGGAACCTGCTCCTCGGAGACCGGCGGCTCGACGATCGTGGTCATCGCGTTCCCTCCGCCGGCCTGCCGGAGTCGAGGTAGCTCTGCAACAACACCGTTGCGGCGAGCTTGTCGATCACCGTCCGCCGCTTGCGGCGCCGCACGCCCGCGCCGACCAGCGTCCGTTCCGCTTGCACGGTGGTGAGCCGCTCGTCCCACAGCACGACCGGCAGACCCGCTTCGTTCCGCACCGCATCGGCGATCTCGCGCGCGCGGACGGCGGCGGGCCCTTCGTTGCCGTCCATGCGCAGCGGGTGACCGATCACGATCTCGGTTGCCGCCTCCTCGCGGGCGATCGCCACGACCGCGGGGACGAGATCGTCGCCCGACGCGGTGAGGACCCGCAGCGGCTGCGCGATGCCGACAACCTCGACCGCGATACCGGTCCGCTCCGTTCCGACGTCGACGCCCAGCGCTCTGCTCATGATCCCAAGGCGCGCCGGGCTTCCTCGGCGGCGATGCGCACCGCTTCGCTTACTCCGTCGGGGCGGTTGCCGCCGCCGGTCGCCAGGTCGTCCTTGCCGCCAGCGCGGCCGCCGATCGCCTCCGCCGGCCCTTTCGCGAGCACGGGTGCTTTGATGCCGCGGCCGACGAGCTCCTTGGAGACGGCCACCGCGATACCGGCTTTCCCGTCGGCTCCGGACGCGAGGGCCACGATCGCCGGTCCGTGCACGGCTTCGCGAACCGCGACCGCGAGCGAACGCAGGTCGCCGACGCCGACGCCGGGCACTTCGGCCGCAACGAACGCGGCGTCCCCGACGAGCTCCGCCTTCCCAGCGAGCGTCCCGGCGAGATCCTTGACATCTCCCTTGCGCGACCGTTCCATCTCCGAACGGGCCGCTTTGAGGTCGTCGAGGATCCGCCGCACCTTGTCGGCCGCCTCGTCGGGCGTGCCGCGCACGAGGGTCGCGATCTGCTCGAGGAGCGTCCGGTCCCGCCGGTACCCTTCGATCGCCTCCGCGCCCGTCAGCGCCTCCACGCGGCGCATATTCGAGCCGATCGACGCCTCTCCGAGGATCTTGACCAGCCCGACCTGGCTCGTGTGGGTGACGTGCGTGCCGCCGCACAGCTCGATCGAGTAATCGCCGATCTCGACGACGCGGACGACGTCGCCGTACTTCTCTTCGAACAGCATCATCGCGCCGATCGTGTTCGCTTCCTCGCGCGTCGTCTCGTACGGTCGGACGAGGTCGTCCGACAGCAAACGCCGGTTCACGGTGTCCTCGATCTCGGCGAGGAGATCCCGCGACACCGGTTCCGTGTGCGGGAAGTCGAAGCGAAGCCGTCCGGCGTCGACCAGCGAGCCGGCCTGACGCGCGTGCGAGCCGACGGCCGCGCGCAAAGTGGCGTGCAGCACATGGGTCGCCGTGTGGCTCCGCGCGATCGACCCGCGACGACCCGCGTCGACCGCTGCATGCACGTCGGTACCCGTCACCGCTTCTCCTTGCCGGACGCGGACGCGGTGCACGATCAGCTCGCCGAGCGCCTCCTGGGTGTCGAGCACCTCGAGCCTCGCCCCGCCTGCGGTGATGAGTCCGGTGTCGCCGACCTGGCCGCCTCCTTCCGCGTAGAACGGCGTCGCGTCGAGGAGGACCTCGATCTCCTCGCCTTCGACCGCGGCCGGGACGCGTTCGCCGTCGCGAACGAGCCCCACGAGCAACCCGTCGGACTCCAAACGCTCGTAGCCCAGGAACTTGGTCGGGCCGCGTTCGGTCAGGATCTCACGCAAGGCTTTCTCGCTCGACGCGATCTCGCGCTTGGCCGCTCCGCGGGCGCGCTCCTGCTGCTCGCGCATCAGCGACGAGAACTCGCCCTCGTCGACCTCCATGCCGGCTTCACGAGCGATCTCGAGCGTCAGCTCGAGCGGGAAGCCGTAGGTGTCGTGGAGCTTGAACGCCGTCTTGCCCGAGACGCGGGACGTGCCGCTCTTCCTCGCACTCTCCATCTCGTCGTCGAGCAGCGTGATGCCCTTGCTCAGCGTGTTCCGGAACTGATCCTCCTCGGCCGCCGCAGCGCCGGCGATCATCTCCTTGCCGGAGACGATCTCGGGGTAGGCGTCGCCCATCGTGGCGACGACCGCGTCGATGAGCTGCGCCATGATCGGCTCGCGGATCCCGAGGATCCGGGCGTGGCGGGCGGCACGGCGGATGACCCGCCGCAATACGTAGCCGCGGCCCTCGTTGGACGGAAAGACGCCGTCGCCGATGAGGAACGTTGCGAAGCGCGCGTGCTCGGCGAGGATCCGCAGCGATACGTCGGTCTTCACCAACGGTTCGTACGCGGCTTGGTACTCGACCCCGGCGAGCTGCTCGGCGCGCTCGATGATCGGCTTGAACACGTCGGTCTCGTACGCGCCCGGAACCTTCTGGAGGATCGCCGCCAGGCGCTCCAACCCGAGTCCGGTGTCGACGTTGCGTTGCGGCAACGGCTGCACGGGCTCGCCGGTCGCGTCGACCTGGAACTCGGTGAAGACGAGGTTCCAGTACTCCATGATCCGGTCGCCCGGCACGAACCCCTCAACCTCGCCGTACTCGGGACCGCGGTCGTAGTACAGCTCAGAGCACGGGCCGCCGGGTCCGGCGACCCCCATCCACCAGAAGTTGTCCTCCCTGCCCATGCGGATGATGCGCTCGGCCGGCAGGTACGCGCGCCAGATCTCGGCCGCCTCGTCGTCCTGCTCGTACACCGTTGCCCAGATGCGTCCGGGGTCGAGTCCGAAGCCTTCGAGCGACAGCTCCCACGCCCAGCGGATCGCGTCGGCTTTGAAGTAGTCGCCGAACGAGAAGTTGCCGAGCATCTCGAAGAAGGTCTGATGCCGCGCGTCGAGCCCAACGAGGTCGATGTCGGTCGTGCGGGCGGACTTCTGACATGACGCCGCGCGCGGGAACTCGATCGGCTTGCGCCCGCTCAGGTATGGGATGAACTGAACCATCCCCGCGGTGGTGAGCAGCGGTGCGGACGGATCCTCGGGGACGAGCGACGACGACGGAACGACCCGGTGATCGCGCTCGCGGAAGAACTCGAGGAACGTACGCCTGATATCGGAGACCTTCATCGGCCCCGATTCTAAGCGAGGGAAGCGGTGCGGGCGGGGCGGTTTGCGACGGTCCTGCTAGGCCGGGTCGAGCCCCAGCTCCTCGCGGAGCTCCGCCTCGCGGACGATCATCTCCTGGCGTCCCGCCTCGATCGCGTCGCGCAGCCGCTCCCTCAGGCCGGAGGCGTACGAGCCGGCCTCGCGCGCGAGGTTCGGCGGCGAGTAGCGCTCCTTGGTGCGGTTCGCCCAGCGAACCACGGCGACGCCGACCGTGACGCCGATGCCGATGCCGACGAGGCCCCAGAAGACACGCCGCACTAGTCCTTCTCCTTCAGCTTGCTGGTCGCACGGCGGGCGCCGGCGAAGAAGGCCAGCGCTTTCACGAGCGGGTTGGTGACGGCCGCCTTCACGGTGTGGGAGATCGTCTCGACGTTGTGAGCCACGGTCTGCGCCGAGGCCATGATCGAGTCCACGCGCTCGATCTCGTGGTTGACGCCCTTCACGGTGTTCCCGACCTCATGGATCAAGGGAACGGTCTCCTGGGTCACGCCGTCGACCAGCTCCTTCGTGCTCGAAACGACCCGGAAGAGATTCAGAACGAGGATCGACACCACGATCACCGCGAGAGCGAAGAAAGCGGCGATGACGAGGACGGCGTAATCGGTTGCTTCCAGAGCGGCGATCGTTGCCGTCATTGCTCCCCCAGGTTCTCGGCGTCCGGTTCCCCGCCCACCCCGGGCTCCGGCTTCCAGTACTTCTTTCCCTCGAAACCTTCGGGCATGTAGGTCTGCTCGACCTGCGCCCCAGGGTAGGCGTGCGGGTATTTATACCCCGCCCCGTGCCCGAGAGCCTTGGCGCCGGGATAGTGCGCGTCGCGCAGGTGGTCCGGAACGGCACCTTGTCCTTCTTTCTCCACGTCGGACATCGCGTCCCCGATGGCGCGGATCACCGCGTTCGACTTCGGGGCGGTGGCGAGATACACGACCCCCTGCGCGAGGTTGAGCTGCACCTCCGGCAGCCCGACGTACTCGACCGCCTGCGCCGCGGCGGTCGCGACGACGAGCGCCATCGGATCGGCCTGGCCGACGTCCTCCGATGCGAAGATCACCATCCGCCTCGCGATGAATCGCGGGTCCTCGCCGGAGTGGATCATGCGGGCGAGCCACGCGAGCGCGGCGTCGGGGTCCGATCCTCGCATGGCCTTGATAAAGGCGCTGACGATGTCGTAATGCTGGTCGCCCGCGCGGTCGTACCGGACGAGACGCTGGCGGAGCGCTTCTTCGACGTCGGCGACGGCGACCGCTTCGTCCCCCCGCGCCGACGCGCGGTCGGCCGCCGCCTCGAGCGCGTTCAGCGCCACCCGCGCGTCGCCTTCGGCTTTCCCGGCGAGATGATCGAGCGCCTCATCGCTCGCGCTCACCTGCCCGCTCAACCCTCGCTCGGGTTCCGCGACCGCACGCTCGAGGATCGCGCGCACCTCTTCCCGGGTCAGCGGCTCGAGCCGGAATAGCAGGCTCCGCGACAGTAACGGCGAGGTGACACTGAAGAACGGGTTCTCGGTCGTCGCCCCGATGAAGACGACCCAGCCGGCTTCGACCCCGGGCAGCAGCGCGTCCTGCTGCGTCCGGCTGAACCGGTGGACCTCGTCGATGAACAGGATCGTGCGGCGGCCGGTTCCTTGCAGCCGTTCGCGAGCCTCGGCCATCACGGCGCGGACGTCGGCGACGCCGGAGGTCACCGCGGACAGCTGCTCGAAATGGGCGCTGGTCGCCTCGGCGACGATATGCGCAAGCGACGTCTTCCCCGTTCCGGGTGGTCCGTACAGCAGCACCGAGCGAAGCTTGTCCTCCTCGATCAATCCGCGCAGGACGCTGCCGACCCCGAGCAGGTGGGACTGACCCACCAGCTCGTCGAGGCTCCGCGGCCGCATGCGAGCGGCGAGCGGCGCGGAAGCACCGGCGGGTCCCGGCCGTCCGCTCTGGGCTCCCGGCCGGCCGGCCGCGCGACGGCCGCGCTTGGCTCCGGCGCCGCCTCCGCCGAACAGCGTCGGCTCGGATCCGGGAGCAGGGCTCATGGCCCGATGGTCTTTATCCCCAGCTCCCGCAGGGCCTTCGGGTCGACCGGCGTGGGCGCTCCGGTCAACGGGTCGACGCCCGACTGGATCTTCGGGAACGCGATCACCTCGCGGATCGATTCGCGGCCGGCCATCAGCATCGCGATGCGGTCGATCCCGAGCGCGATGCCGCCGTGCGGCGGCGGGCCGTATGCGAACGCCTCGAGCAGGAAGTCGAACTCGGACGGATCCCGCTTCAGCTCCTCGAGCACTCGCTCCTGAACATCGCGTCGATGGATACGTATGCTGCCCCCGCCCAGCTCCACGCCGTTCAGGACCAGGTCGTAGGCGCGAGCCTTGACGGAGGCCGGGTCGCCGGTCATCTCCTCGATCGACCCCTGGGGCGATGTGAACGGGTGGTGGACGGAGATCCAACGCTGCTCCTCGTCGTCCCATTCGAACAACGGGGGGTCGGTCATCCACAGGAAGTTCCATCGCCCCTCGGGGACGATACCCCGCTCCGCGGCGACGTGGGTCCGCAGTGCGCCGAGCACCGTCCGCGCTACCGGCGTGGCGTCGGCGACCACGAGCGCGACGTCGCCATCCGCGATGCCGAGCGCGGAACGGAGCGCGGCGGCTTGCGGCTCGGTCACGAACTTCGCGAGGGGCGAGTCGACGCCTTCCCTGGTGAACCGGAACCACGCGAGGCCTTTCGCGCCGCGTTCCGTCGCGAGTTGTTCCAGCCGCTTGAGGTCGGTCTTGGTCATCTCGCCGGCGCCGCGGACGCCGATGCCGAGGATCGAGCCGCCGGATTCCATCACCTTCTTGAAGATCCCGAGGGTCGTGTCGGCGAAAACTGGCTGCAGATCGGTGAGCTCCATGTCGTAGCGAAGGTCGGGCTTGTCGCTGCCGTACCGGCGCATGCACTCGTCGTACGTGAGACGCGGGAACGGGGGTTCGAGCTCGACGCCGAGAAGGTCGCGCCACAGCGAGACCATGAGCGCCTCCATCAGCTCCTGGACATCGGACTCCTCGACGAACGACATCTCGAGGTCGAGCTGGATGAACTCGAGCTGCCGGTCGGCGCGCAGGTCCTCGTCCCGCCAGCACGGCGCGATCTGGTAGTAGCGCTCGAAACCCGACACCATGAGCAGCTGCTTGAAGAGTTGCGGCGACTGCGGAAGGGCATAGAACGATCCCCGCTGGAGGCGGCTCGGGACGAGGAAGTCACGCGCTCCCTCCGGCGTCGAGCGCGTGAGCGTCGGGGTCTGGATCTCCGCGAACCCGCGTTCGTCGAGGAAGTTACGGATACCCCGGGTGACGCCGTGGCGCATCCGCAGGCCTCGCTGCATGATCGGACGGCGGAGGTCGAGGTAGCGGTATCGCAGCCGCGTCGTCTCGTCCGCCTCCAGATCGTCCTCGATCACGAACGGCGGCGTCAGGCTCTCGGACAGCACCTCGAGGCCTATGGCACGGACCTCGACCTCGCCGGTCGGAAGCTTGGGGTTCTCGGTGCCCTGCTTCCGCTTGGCGACCGTCCCAGTGATCAGGACGCAGAATTCGCGGTCGATGCCCGAGTGCGCGCGCTCGGCGGCCTCGGGAGCCTCTTGCGGATGGAACACGACTTGCACGGTCCCGGAGGCGTCGCGGAGATCGACGAAAACCACGCCCTTGTGATCGCGTACGTGATGCACCCATCCCGCGAGCGTCACCGACGAACCGTCGTGCTCCGCCCTGAGATCTCCGGCTCCGTGTGTGCGCATCATCGGAGGCGCTCGCCCATCCGCACGGAGACGGCGTCGAGCGGGACGGCCTCCTGCTCTCCCGAGGTCATCTCGCGAAGGGTGACGGTGCCGGCCTCTCGCTCGGCGGCCCCGATCAGCGCGGCGAAGCGGGCGCCGAGCTTGTCGGCGACCTTGAGATTGTTCTTCAAGGACCGCTCGAGGTACGGCAAGTCCGCCGCGAGCCCGGCTTCGCGGATCGCCCGGACGAGTCCGATCGCCAGCGGCCGTTCCCCATCGGAAAGCGGCACGACGTAGCAGTCGAGCCGGACGCCTTCCGGCGGAGAGCCCGCAGCCTCCTGCGCCATCAAGATGCGGTCGACGCCCAAGCCGAAGCCGATGCCGGGCAGCCGCGGTCCGCCGAGCTGCTCGACCAACCCGTCGTACCGGCCTCCACCGCCGAGCGCGTTCTGCGCCGCGTCGAGCGCGCCCGATTGATACTCGAACGTCGTGCGCGTGTAGTAATCGAAGCCTCGCACGAGACGCGGCGCCGGCGTGAACTCCACACCCGCATCCCTCAGGTGGCCCTTGACGGCATCGAGATGCTCCCGGCAGCTCTCGCACAGGAACTGCTCGAGCGTCGGCGCATCCGCGAGGATCTTCTGGTCGCGCTCGACCTTGCAGTCGAAGACGCGCAGCGGGTTCGTCTCCATCCGCCGCCGGCAGTCGGCATCGAGCTCCTCGCGGTGTTTCGACAAGAACTCCTTCAGCGACGGCAGATATCGGCCACGGCAGTCGTCGCCGGGGTGACCCATGCTGTTGAGCAGAAGCGAGACCTCGCCGGCCCCTGCCGCCTCGAGCACGCGCACTCCGGTCTCGATCACCTCCGCGTCGAGCGCTGCATCCTCCGAACCCACCGCCTCGATCCCGAGCTGGAAGTGCTGGCGATACCGGCCCTTCTGCGGCCGCTCGTAGCGGAACATCGGCGCCGCGTAGTAGAGCTTCACCGGGAGTGGCCGGTCGTGCAGATGGTGCGTGACGATCGCCCGCATCACCGGCGCCGTTCCCTCGGGACGAAGCGTGAGCGAATGCCCGCTCCGATCGGTGAAGGTGTACATCTCCTTCGTCACGATGTCGGTCGCTTCGCCGATCCCGCGGGTGAAGATCTCGGTCGCTTCGAACTCCGGCGTGATGATCCGGCGGTACCCGGCCCGCTCGAAGATGGCCGACCCCTCGCGCTCGAGGGATGCCAGCCGTTCCGAGAGCGGCGGCAGCAGGTCGCGCGTGCCGCGCGGCGGCTGCGGAGGTGTCATAGGCCGAGCAGCCGCGGCAGCTCGCCGCTCGCGTCGGCGAGAACGAAGGGGTTGGTCCGGCGCTCGATCCCCACGGTCGTCTCCGGCCCATGTCCCGACAGGATGACCGTCTCGTCCTGCAGCGGGAGCACGACGCGGCGTATGGACTCCATCAGCTCTTCGAGCGAGCCGCCGGGGAAATCGGTCCGTCCGATCGAGCCCTGGAAGATGAGATCACCGGAGAAGAGGATGCCGTTGGTCAGGAACACGCAATGTCCCGGCGTGTGCCCGGGCGTGTGCCGTGTCTCGAGCTCGAGGTCCCCGAATGCGAAGCGGTCGCCGTCGGCAAGATCGCGCACGTCCGCCGGGGTGTCGACCTGCATCTTCCCCATGCCCATGCGCCCCAACGCCGCTCCGGGGTCGTCGAGCATGTAGCGATCCTCCGGGTGGATGTACGCGGGCACGCCGGCGGTGTTGGCGATCTCGGCGGCGTTCCAGATGTGGTCGATGTGGCCGTGTGTGAGGAGCACCGACTTCAGGGTGAGACCGAGCGCCGCGACCCGTTCCGCGATCAGGGGCGCGGCGTCCTGACCGGGGTCGATGACGACCGCGGCGTCGCCCGCTTTCGCGGCCGCGATGTAGGTGTTCGAGGCGAAAACACCCAGCGTGTAGCCCTCGACGATGCGCTGGTCCTCCATATCGCGGGGCATCCTAACAAGGCCTCGACGCCTGACTCGTCGGATCGCCAGGCTGAGCCGCCAACCTCAGTCCGAAGGCATGACCAACCGTTCTTGCTGCTCTGGAAGACGGCAGGTGTCGCTATACACCGCAAGAACGCCGTCCGACAGATAGCAGTCCTAGAACCGCTTCTCCGAGTCGAGCAGGATCGTGACCGGGCCGTCGTTCACCAGCTCGACGTCCATCATCGCGCCGAAGCGGCCCTCCGCGACCGTCACTCCCGCAGCGCGCAGAGCGCCCGCAACCGCGCGGACGAGCGGCTCCGCCTGCTCCGGGCGCGCCGCGTCGATGAACGAAGGGCGGCGTCCCTTCCGGGCGTCGCCGTGCAGGGTGAACTGCGAGACGACGAGCACCGCTCCCCCAACATCCTCCAAGGAACGGTTCATGTTCTGCTCGTCGTCGGGGAAGATCCGCAAGCCGCGAAGCTTTTCGGTGAGCCACGTTGCGTCGGCTTCGGTGTCTCGGAGCCCGATGCCGACCAGCACGACGAGCCCCCGGCCGATCTCACCCACGACGGCCCCGTCGACGCGCACGGACGCACGCGAGCATCGCTGGACGACGGCGCGCAAGAGCGCGTCAGTTGCCGGCGCGGCTGCCGGCCCGGCCGGGAACGATCCGATATGCGTCGAACACCGCATCGACGCGCTTCACCGACGCGATGATGTGCTCGAGGTGCGCCGGGTCGGCCAGCTCGACGGTGAACTTGAGCGCAGCGGTGCGGGTCTTGGGGTTGGTCATGGAGGACGTCGACAGGATGTTCACGCCGAGGTCGGAGATCGTTGTCGCGACGTCGCGCAGGAGCTTGGTCCGGTCGAGCGCTTCGACGAGGATTGCGACCTGGAAGGTCGTCGGCCGTTGCGAATCCCAGGACACCTCGAGCAGCCGCCCCGCTTCGGCGGCGAGAGCCTTTCCGTTAGGACAGTCGGCGCGATGCACCGAAACGCCTCGTCCACGGGTGACGAAGCCGATGATCGTGTCCCCCGGCACCGGCGTGCAGCATCGAGCCAGCCGAGCAAGCACGTCGTCGAGCCCCTTGACGACGACTCCGTGCTCGGAGGACGGACGCATCCGCACCGGCGTCGGCACGTTCGCGAGGACGTCCTCCTCTTCCACGACCTCGTGCGCGATCCGCTGCGCGACGGTCGGGGCCGAGACGTGGCCCTCGCCGATCGACGCCTCGAGGCCCTCCACCGACGTGTGCCCGAGCTCCTTCGCGACACCGGCGAGGGCGTCGGATTTCAGGGTCTCTTGGATCGACAGCCCCTCCCGGCGCAGGGCGCGTATCAGCTCGTCCCGGCCGCGCTCGACCGCGTCCTCGCGTCGCTCGCGGCTGAACCACTGGCGGATCTTGCTCCGCGCGCGCGGCGTGGCAACGAGCTTGAGCCAGTCCTGCGACGGGCTCGCCGTGGGTGCCTTGCTCGTCAAGACCTCAACGGTGTCCCCCGTCTCGAGCCGGTAGTCGAGCGGGACCAGCCGGCCGTTCACGCGTCCGCCGATGCAGCGGTGCCCGACCTCGGTGTGGATCGCGTACGCGAAGTCGATCGGCGTCGATGAGCGCGGGAACGACAGCACGTCGCCCTTCGGCGTGAACACGAACACCTCGTCCGCATAGAGGTCGATCTTGAGACTCTCCATGAACTCCCGCGGGTCGGAGAGCTCGCGCTGCCATTCGAGCATCTGCTGGAGCCATGCGAGGTCCGCCTCACCGCGTCCGACCTTGCCGTCCTTGTACTTCCAGTGGGCGGCGATCCCCGTCTGCGCGGTGCCGTGCATCGCGTGCGTCCGGATCTGGATCTCGAGCGGTCTCCCACCCAAGCCGAGGACCGCGGTGTGCAACGACTGGTACATGTTGAACTTGGGCATCGCGATGTAGTCCTTGAAGCGACCGGGGATCGGCCGCCACAGCGCGTGGATCGCGCCGAGCGCCGCGTAGCAGTTGCGCACGTTGTCGACGAGGACACGGATCCCGACCAGGTCGAAGATCTCTCCGAACTCCTTGCCGCGCACGATCATCTTCTCGTAGATCGAGTAGTAGTGTTTCGGCCGTCCGCTCACGTCCGCTTTGATCCTCGTGCGCTTCAGCGCGTCATCCAGCTCGGAAACGACCCCGCGGAGAAGCTCGTCGCGCTCGGGCTGGCGTTCCTCGACCATACGAACGATCTCATCGAACTGCTTCGGGTACAGCGTCGCGAACGAGAGGTCCTCGAGCTGCCAGCGGAGCTGGTGGATGCCCAGACGGTTCGCCAGCGGCGAGAAGACCTCGAGCGTCTCACGCGCCTTCGCTTCCTGCTTGTCGCGCGGCATGTGGCCGATCGTCCGCATGTTATGGAGACGATCTGCGAGCTTGATGTAAAGGACACGGATGTCCTTCGCCATCGCCAGCATCATCTTGCGGATGTTCTCCGCCTGGTGCT
>JBBDRM010000005.1 GCA_040905475.1 Actinomycetota bacterium | reverse complement strand
CCGGCTCGCCGGCGAACTCGCGCGCATCCCGACCCACGCGGCGGCGGAGTAGGGCAGGGTGGTACGTCAACGCAAGAAGGGGCTTCGGGTCAGGCCGCCGCTGGCCGAGCACGAGGAGCTTTTCGACAACAAGACCTATTACTCAACCGCTCAGGTCGATGCGATCTTGGCGACGTTCCGTCAACGCCCGGAGTTCGATCGCGCCGCCTTCGCCAAGCGGCTCGAAGGTGCCGCGTGGTTCTACGTCAATTCCAACGCGGCGACGCGCGATCGGCCCGAGGCGCCGCCGTCCGAGGACGCGCGCCGGTGGCGGGCGCTGGCGAGCAAGGTCAACGATCTGGTCTGTGATTTTCAACGGCTCGACTACGTCGATCGCGGCAATCTCGAAGAAGCCGCCCGGCAGATGGCCAAAAAGGTCGATCACAAGCTGCCGGACTTCGAGCCCGAGCGCTGGGAACTCGAACCCATCCCGAACACCGGTCCGCGCACCGCGTCGTGGGTCGAGTTCTGGCCCGCCGAGCGTCAAATCGACAAGGCGCTGGACCTCATGGTTTGGCTGCGGCGGGCCGTTGTGCGCGCCGCCGAGCGCGCCGACGCGGAAGTCGCGACGCCCGGCAATCGAGCGGACGAGCCATTGCATCAATTTGTCCGGACCCTCGTCGATCTTCCGAGGGTGTCGGCCGCCGACCTCGACGAGCGCGAGGTCGTTGCGGCGTATCTCGACGCGTGCCTTACGCCGCTGCACCTGCCCGACGCGCGCGACGCCACGGCGCGCCGCAAGGCGGTCAAGGCGCTCTACGACCGCGCGGTCGGCAAGGGCAAGGCGATCGACGACCGCATCGCGCTCGCAAAGCGGCGCCGTCGGTTTGAACGGGGCACGTAATCTTGGGGGCGGCGCAGCTATACTGGATTTGAACGGCGGGGGGCGCGGGCAGACGATTGCGGCCGACGACGGCCACCGCTGGCCGTCATGCTACAAAGTGTCGAGACCATGGACGCCCCCGCGCCAGCTTATTTGTCGGTCAATCAGTTTTGTGTCCTGTACGCCATCGCGCGTTCGTCAGCCTATCGGGAATTAGCCGCCGGCCGTCTCGCGGCCGTTAAGCGCGGTGCGCGCACTCTAATCGCGCGAGCCGAGGGCGAGCGCTGGGCTGCGACCTTGCCGGCCTTCCGGTCGGGCGTCGGGAATGGGCCCAACCGCCCGTGCGGGAAGTGAAGAGCGTGGGGCTAAGCGTCGAGGCGCAAGCCGCAGCCTTGGCGCGGCTCGCCGCCGAGGCCGACGAGGTCGAGCACGACGACGGCGATTTACCGAAGGCCGACCCGGCGCCGATCGACCCGCACGCGGAGGCCGCCGAGGAGGAGGGCGCGCTCGATCGCCTCGCGCGGCTCGACCGCCTCGCCTATGACCAGGAACGTGGCGCGATGGCCGAGCGCCTCGGCGTGCGCGTCACGACCCTTGATGCCGAAGTCAAGAACCGCCGCTCCGCGCGCCCACGCGACGCCGGCGCCGACGATGATCCGCTCGGGCTGGGCTGGACCAGTGACGCGTGGCCGGAGCGGGTCGACGGCGCGGCGGTGCTCGATGACCTCGCGGCAAGCTTCGCGCGCCACGTCGTACTGCCCGCCCACGCGGGCGTTGCGCTCGCACTTTGGGTTGTTCACGCCTGGGCACACAACTCGGCGACGATCTCGCCGATTTTGGCGTTCGGCTCGCCGACGATGCGATGCGGAAAATCGCGCGGCCTCGCCTTGGTCGCCGCGCTCGCGCCGCGACCGCTCGCCGCCGCAAGCGTGACCGGGCCGGCATTGTTTCGCGCGATCGAAGCGTGGCGGCCGACGATCCTGGCCGACGAGATCGACGCCGCGTTCGGCCCCAACGGCGACGAGCTTTTGCGCGCCGTTCTGAACGGCTCACACGACCGCGCGACCGCGCGCGTCATTCGATGCGCGGGCGAGGACATTACGCCGACCGCATTCTCATGCTGGGCTCCGATCGCGATCGCGGGCATTGGCCGCCTCCCGGGGACGGTCACCGACCGGGCGATCACGGTCGCCATGCAGCGCAAGCGGGCCGGAGAGCGCGTCGCGCGCCTGCCGCGTGACTCGCGCGGCGCCTTTCTCGACGTGCGCCGCCGGCTCGCGCGCTTCGCCGCCGACAACTTCGACGCGCTCCGCGACGCCGAGCCGGCGATGCCCGCTGGGCTCGACGACAGGGCGCACGACAACTGGTCGCCGATGATCGCCATCGCCGACGCCGTCGGCGGCGCATGGCCGTCGCGCGCGCGCGCCGCCGCCCTCGCCCTGTCGGGTGAGCGGGCGGCCGATGACGACACGGCTGGCGTGGCGCTGCTCGCTGACGTGCGCGCCATCTTCGCCGAGGTCGGCTCGGATCGGATCGCGTCGGCCGACTTGGCGGAGCGGTTGGCCAAGCTTGAGGCTCGGCCATGGCCCGAGTGGAAGGCGGGCCGGCCGATTACGGTTCGACAGATTGCTCGCCTATTGGCGCCGTTCGCGATCGCCCCAGCGAATGTTCGACTCGGTCCCGTCCAGGGCAAGGGCTACCGCCTGGACCAGTTCGATGACGTGTTCGCCCGCTACCTCCCTTTGTTGATCCGTCCCACCGTCCCAAATGGCGGCTCGCCGCCGGAAACCGACGATTCGCGATCCGTCCCATGGGACCGGGTGGGACGGATCGAAAATGCTGAAATCTCGCGGAAATCCGCGCCATGGGACGGTGGGACGGATGAAAAGGGGGTATCCCAGGACGAAGACATGGCCGACGCGCCCGACGATGGGTTCGAGGCCCTTCTATGAACGTCGCGCACGACCTGCTCGCCCGCGCCCACGCGCTCGGAGTCGTCACCACCGCCGAAGGCGACCAGCTCAGGCTGCGCGCGCGGACGGCGCCTCCGGCGGACCTGCTCGACGCCTTCAAGGTCCACAAGCCCGACGTGCTCGCGGCGTTGCGTCAAGGCGAGGTTGATGCCGTCGCCGAGCGCGCCGCCATCGTCGAGGAAGGCGCTGGCGTGCCCCGCGAGTGGGCCGAGGGCTTCGCTCAGCTCGACACCATGCCCTGTCCGGCCGGCGTCGCGTCCGATCGCTGGCGCCAGGTCATCGACGACGCGGGACAGTTCCTCGACCGCTGGGCCGCTCAAGCCGCCGCGCTCGGCTGGGCCACCGCCGACGTGTTCGGCGTGGACGCCGCGCGCCCCGAGCACCGGCTCGATAGGGCCGGGCTCGTCTGGCTACTCGACGGCCGCCCCATCGTCGCCATCGGCCCGGATCGTGCCGCCATCCGAGCCGCGACCGGCTCAACGCTCACGTACTACCGGCGAGACCCCGCCGATCGCGAGGCCATGCGCCGCGTGCCGTTGTGGAAACTCGCCGCGCGCGACCACGTAAGTGACGTGACATGACCAAACCCCTGCCCTTTCCGTACCGCCTCGCCGACCTTGGCGACCGCCCGCCGCTACACGACGACTTCGCCAATGCGACGCCGCGCCAGTTGGCGTACTACATCATCGACCTGGTTCATCATTTGTTGTTCGACCCCGGGGCCAAAGCCGACCCGGACCAACCCGACTGGACGCAGTGTGGCGTGTTGGTCGAGGCGTCGCGCTCGCTGTTACACCATGCGATCCGCCGCCAGAAGGCCGAGGATCGGGCCTTCCGTCGCGCCTTCGGCACCAAGCGCCGTGTCTAACCCCCGCTCGCTCGCAAACCTCCGTCCGTACACGCCCGCCACGGCGCCGCGCCACGGGCGCAAGAGGGGCGTGCGTGACAAGCTCACCAAGCGATTCCTGAACGACGTGTTGCGCGCCTGGCAGTCGTGCGGCCGCGACGCGCTGACCTATCTCGCCGAGTCCGACCCTGCCGTACTCGTCCAGGTCACCGCCGCCGTCGTCGCTAGGCTCGACGCCGGACCGCGCGCCTCGCCCGCCACCCTCGACCGCATCGCCGAGGCGCTGGAACGGATCGCCGCGCTCGCCGAGGGGCGCGCCGGCCGGCGCGACGCCGCAACGTCAAGACCGGATGTCCAAGACACCAACCCGACTCTGGCGTCGCCGCCGCTTGGGTCCGCCTGGGCAGACGAAGAGATAGTTCGGCGCCACCTATCCAAGCCGCCGAAGACTAGGTCACCGCGATGATGCGCGACGCGCGCCCGGCACGTCACGCCGAAGATCGCGCCGACAATCACGTCGAGGCGCGCGTAGACCCCATCCCGTACCCGTTCTTCCGGGTCTCCGTCGCTGTTGCCATCGACCCGGCCGTCGAAGGCCGACGGGGCCGGGGTCGCGAACCAGCGACCCGTTGGCGCTCGCCGCGCGCGCGCCGAGCACTCACGCGTCGCCGACAGCGCCACGAAATTGAAGCCGTTCATATGACGGCAGATTCCGCCGATTTCACACATTCGTAGCCGAAAGCGAATGTGGGCCCGTGGGCACGTATTGAGGCTTTTGGCCACCTTCGCCCCAGCGTCGTGGTTGCGTGCTGGCACTGGACCACCCCAATCCCGTCAATGCTGCCTTGGAAGCTTGGTGTTGATACAGGCTCTTGGCTTCACCGCCACCTGGGCCGATGATGCGCTTTGGCGGCTCGGCACGGATGGGGGACGACATGCCGCGAGGGAGGCCGAGGAAGGTCAGGGACGCGCCGCTCCTAGAGACACGCGACGAGGGCGGGGCGAAGGTCGGCTACGAGGCCGAGCTCTGGAAGATGGCCGATGCGCTGCGCGGCGGCATGGACGCGGCCGAGTACAAGCACGTCGTCCTCGGCCTGATCTTCCTCAAGTACATCTCCGACGCCTTCGAGGAGCAGCACGCGAAGCTCATGGCCGAGCAGGCCCAGGGCGCCGACCCAGAGGACCCCGACGAGTACCGCGCCTTCAACATCTTCTGGGTGCCGCCCGAGGCGCGCTGGGCGCACCTGAAGGCCCAGGCCAAGCAGCCGACGATCGGCCAGCTCGTCGATGACGCCATGGCCGGCATCGAGCGTGACAACCCCTCGCTCAAGGGCGTGCTGCCCAAGGAGTACGCCCGGCCAGCGCTGGACAAGACCCGCCTCGGCCAGCTCATCGACATGGTGAGCAACATCAGGGTCGGCGACGCCGAGAGCCGGTCGAAGGACGTGCTCGGCCGTGTCTACGAGTACTTCCTCTCCCAGTTCGCGAGCGCCGAGGGCAAGAAGGGCGGCGAGTTCTATACCCCGCGCTCCGTGGTCAAGCTCCTGGTCGAGATGCTCGAGCCCTACAAGGGCCGGGTCTACGATCCGTGCTGTGGTTCATCGGGCATGTTCGTCCAGTCGGCCGAGTTCGTGTTGGCCCACGCGACCGGCAACGGCAACGGCGGCAAGGCCAGGGGCGACATCTCGATCTTCGGCCAGGAGTCGAACTACACGACATGGCGGCTCGCCGTGATGAACTTGGCGATTCGCGGCATCGAGGGCCGCATCGCCCACGGCGACAGCTTCCACGCCGACCGCCACCCCGACCTCAAGGCCGACTTCATCCTGGCCAACCCGCCGTTCAACGTGAGCGACTGGCGCGGCGGGCTGCTGCGCGGCGACAAGCGCTGGAAGTACGGCGACCCGCCGCCCGGCAACGCCAACTTCGCCTGGGTCCAGCACATCATCCACCACCTCGCGCCGACCGGCCTTGCCGGCTTCGTGCTCGCCAACGGCTCGATGTCGTCGAACCAGTCGGGCGAGGGCGATATACGCCGCAACATCGTCGAGGCCGATGTCGTGGAGTGCATGGTGGCCCTGCCCGGCCAGCTCTTCTACTCGACGCCGATTCCCGCGTGCCTGTGGTTCCTCGCGCGCGACAAGCGCAACGGCCGGTTCCGCGGCCGGCGCGGCGAGTTGTTGTTCATCGACGCGCGCAAGATGGGCCGCATGGTTGATCGCACGCACCGCGAGCTGACCGACGAGGACATCGCGCGCATCGCGAACACCTACCACGCCTGGCGCGGCGAGAAGGAGGCGGGCGCCTACGCCGACGTTCCGGGCTTCTGCAAGAGCGCACCGCTCGACGAGGTCCGCACGCACGGCCACGTGCTCACTCCCGGCCGCTACGTCGGCGCCGAGGCCGTGGTGGACGACGGCGAGCCGTTCGACGAAAAGATGCAGCGGCTCGCGGCCCAGCTTCGGGAGCAGCTGGCCGAGGCCGCGAAGCTGGATGCCGCCATCGCCGCCAACCTGAAGGAACTCGGGTATGGCGGGTGATTGGCGCGCCTCAACGTGGGGAGAAGAGATCGCATTGGAGTACGGGAAGGCGCTCCGCAGCCACGACGAAGCGCAGGGACGGTACCGCGTGTTCGGAGCAAACGGCCCGATTGGTTGGACATCGCAACCACTCACGCAGGGACCAGGGGTAATCCTCGGACGCAAAGGGGCTTATCGCGGCGTCCAGTATTCTCCGAAGCCCTTCTTTGTCATCGACACCGCGTACTACGCGGTGCCGAAGAGCGAGCTCGACATGAGGTGGCTCTATTACGCCATCAGGCACTACAAGCTTGGTGAGGTAGATGATGGCTCCCCAATTCCCTCAACCACCCGTGCAGCCGTATACATGCTCGATCTGGACGTACCGCCGCCCGAGGAACAACGCGCCATTGCGCACATCCTCGGCACGTTGGACGACAAGATCGAGTTGAACCGGCGGATGAACGAGACCCTGGAGGCGATGGCGCGCGCGCTGTTCAAGTCGTGGTTCGTCGACTTCGACCCCGTCCGCGCCAAGGCCGCCGGCCGCGACCCCGGCCTGCCCGCCAGCATCGCCGACCTCTTCCCCAGCCGCCTCGTCCCTTCCGACCTCGGCGAGATCCCGAAGGGTTGGCGATCCGAACCCCTCCTTGATCATGCCCGGCTAATTTCTGGAGGCACACCGAAAACCGATGTTGCGGAGTACTGGGACGGGGCAATTGCCTGGGCAAGCGCGAAAGACGTAAGCCAATGCGGCGACGCGCTTCTGATCCGGACAGAGCGGTCGATCACGGAACGCGGCCTCAAGGAAAGCGCCGCCCGGATGATCCCCAGGTTCGCAACGGTAGTAGTCGCGCGTGGCGCAACGACCGGGCGCTTTTGCATGTTCGGGCGCGAAATGGCGATGAACCAGACGTGCTACGGACTCGCCTCATTCACGGGCCGCCCATTCTGGCTCAACTGCGTCTTCGCAACCTTGGTTGATGCACTCGTCCATAGTGCACACGGTTCAGTGTTCGACACGATCACGACCAAGACGATCGAAGGCGCTCGCGTGATTATAGCGTCGAACGAGCTTCTGCATCGGTTCGAGACTACGGTTCGGCCGCTGTTCCTCCGCGCGCTCGCGAACATCGAAGAATCCCGCACCCTCGCCGCCCTCCGCAACACGCTGCTGCCCAAGCTCATCTCCGGCGAACTTCGCGTGAAGGACGCCGAGAGATTCGTCGCAAGGGCAACCTGAGTCCGGCTACCGGGGATACCAGAGTTCAATGCTTCCTGGCGCCGTGCCGCGCCGCGTCGTTTCGGCGGGCGAGGGCCGATAGACCTTGGCGATGAACGGCGGTTCGTGCCGGGCAAGGAAGCGCTCGATCCGCGGCAGCGTCGCGACGAAGGCGCGTGCGAGGTCTGGAAGGGGTGCCTTGCCGACGATCACCAGCAAGGCAATCCGGTGCCGCATAACCGCATCGCGTTCGTTCGGCTTGTAGCGGATGTGGCGGTCGTGGCTGAGGACGAACCAGCCGCGCGCCCCCACCGCCGCGAGCCACTCCTCGTCGGGTGTGGTCGGTGCGAAGTGATCCTTGTGTTGTTCGACCGTCAGGCCAGCCGACCTGAGAATCTCGGGGAAACTGTTGCCGAGGTCGCGATCGGTGAAATAGACAAACTTCAAGCCGCCCACTCGTAGAGGACGGCCTGTTCGATCTCCGGCTGGTCGAGTTCGTAGTCGGCGGCGACTTCGCCGACCGTCTCCCCCGCGTCGATGCGTTCGGCGATGGCCGACGTGGTGATGCCCTTCCGCAGCACCACCGGACGCCCAAACGCGATTCGCGGATCAATGGCGATCGGGCGCTCCTCGCTGGGAGCACCGGCCACCAGGAATGGGTAAAGCCGCACGGGAAACTTCGTCGAATCCCACTCGACCCGCTTCAAGTGCTCCTCGAACAGCAGCCGCATGGCGAGCTGGCCGGACGCGGACAGCTCGATTAGTTCGCCGTACCGGTCGAGGAAGACGCTGGCGGCCCCGGTGCGCAGTTCCGGCCGGAGCAAGAGCCGGTCGATGCCAAGCTCTCTCTCCGCGTAGGCAATTGAGCTTCGCAGCGCCTTGACCGACACTCCGTGATCGGTCCGCAGCGATCGCAGCACATGCGCCTCGATCAGGTTCCGGAACGAGAGCAGCGGGGGCTGTCCCGACGCCGGACGGATCAGCGGGCGAAAGTGTCCAACGCCGCCGGCCGTGTGGTATTGGCGACCTAAGACCCAGGACCGCAGCGTCGCCCGAGGCAGCCGCACATAGCGGGCTGCATCTGCCAGCGTGTAGGCGGCTACATCGTGACCGTCGTTCGCGGCGGTGGCTTTCCCGTGGCTAACACTCATGTCAACATCATACGGGGACGGGTGACGGAATGCCAGAAACCGCCGCCTGGCGAGTTTAGATTGGGCGTCGGGGCCCTCGGCTCAAAAGGGGGTAGCATGGGTGACCGCTTCACCGAGTCAGAGGCCATTGCGGGCGCGCTCGTGTGGCTCGATAGCCTCGGATATGCCACGTACGGACTGCTGTCCATTGCACCGGGCGGGCCCCATGCGCAGGGGAGCAACAAATTCGCACGAGCCGGGGTAGCCGAATGACGGGTGTCTTCGTCGTCCGCGCCGAGTTCGGGACGTATACACGCCACTTCATCGAGGGCGGGTACGCGGGCATCGGCTGGATGGGGAAGACTGACCTGTCGGCCGTCCAGACCCGCGAGGAGCTCTACCCGCTCTACAGGACCGAGCACCCAGACGTAACGAGCAACTACGTCATCGGTAATCACGTCGGGCAGATCGCTCGGTTTCTATTCGACATCAAGCCGGGTGACTACGTAATCACCCCGGAGGACACCGAATGGCTCCGGTACGGGGTTGTCGGTCCTGATCCTCCCTACATGTTCGTCGATCCGGGCGACGGTTGCCCATTCGCTCACCGCCGGCCGGTCGCGTGGATCGCTGAACGGCTCAGACGAGGAGCCATGTCGGTTCCGCTGCAAAACGCTCTGCGTGCATTGCTCACGGTCTTCGCCGTCTCGCAGAGCGACGAGTTCCTGGTGGCCATCGGTCGGCCTGATCTCGCCCAGGCTCCGGCGGAACGTCCGTACGATCCGCATCGGGTGGTTCTGGAGCAGGTGCTCCAACTCGACGACACGGAGTTCGAAGTTCTCATCGCACACCTCCTCACGGCGCTCGGATTCGAGGGCTCCGAGCGAACGGGTGGCGTCGGTGACGGCGGTGTCGATGCGATTGGGGAACTCAATATCGCCAACCTCGCCAAGGTGAAGGTCTACGTTCAGGCGAAGCGCTACAAGCTCGACAACAAGATCAGCGCGGCCAAGGTGCGCGAGCTTCGCCAGGCCATACCCTTCGGTGGGCAAGGGGCGTTCATCACGACGGCCGACTTTCAGCGCGCGGCGAGCGACGTGGCCTTGGAGCCTGGATTCCCAAGGATCGGGCTCATCAACGGCCGCCAACTCGTGGACCTCCTGGTCGAACACTGGAGCGACATCCCGTCGGAGTTCCGCGAACGCCTCGGTTTGCGCCCCGGGCTCGTGCGGGCATGAGCGCTGCCGACCTCACCGAATCGGTCGTCGAGCAAGCCGCGCTCGCCTGGCTTGAGAGCCTCGGGTACGCGATCATGGCCGGCCCGAGCATCGCACCAGGCGAGCCCCAGGCCGAGCGCACGAGCTACGAGCAGGTCGTTCTGGAAGGTCGACTTCGTAACGCGCTGGCAACTCTCAATCCGGACCTGCCCGCCGAGGCGCTGGACGGAGCGTTCCGCAAGCTGACACGCCCCGAGGGTCCGACGCTTGAGGCACGCAACCGCGCCATCCATCGCCTACTGGTCGATGGCGTTACCGTCGAGTACCGCCGACCCGACGACGGCATCGCCGGGGCGCAGGCTCGGGTGTTGGACTTCGCCGACCCGGCCAACAACGACTGGCTCGCGGTCAACCAGTTCACGGTCATCGAGAACCGGCACAACCGCCGGCCGGACATCGTGTTGTTCGTCAACGGCCTGCCGCTCGTCCTCGTCGAGCTCAAGAATCCGACCGACGAGGACGCGACGATTTGGTCGGCGTTCCAGCAGCTCCAGACCTACAAGTCGGAACTGCCGACGCTGTTCGCATACAAGGCGCTGCTGGTGATCTCGGATGGCGTCGAGGCGCGCATGGGCACGCTGACCGCCGGGCGCGAGTGGTTCAAGCCTTGGCGCACGATCGCGGGCGAGACGCTCGCCCCGACGACGGCGCTCGAGATGCAGGTCATGATCGAGGGCGCCCTCGACCGGCGGCGCCTCCTGGACCTGATCGGCTACTTCCTCGTGTTCGAGGACGACGGCAGCGGAGCGCTCGTCAAGAAGGTCGCGGGCTACCACCAGTTCCACGCCGTGAGTGTGGCTGTGGCGGAGACATTGCGCGCCGCGCGGGCGATGGCGGCGGCGGGCCGAGTCGCCGAGCCGAGCGGCCACTACGAAGCGGGCGTTCGCCACGGTGGCGCGCCCGGCGACCGACGTGTCGGCGTTGTCTGGCACACCCAGGGCTCGGGCAAGAGCCTGACGATGGCGTTCTACGCCGGCCGGGTGATCCGCGAGCCGGCAATGGCGAACCCGACCATCGTCGTCCTGACCGACCGCAACGACTTGGACGACCAGCTCTTCGGCACGTTCTCCCGTTGCCGGGACCTGTTGCGCCAGCCGCCGGTGCAGGCGGCGGACCGCGCCGACCTCCGTGCCAAGCTCAAGGTCGAGGCGGGCGGCGTCGTGTTCACGACCATCCAGAAGTTCTTTCCCGAGGACGAGGGGGACCGGCACCCGACGCTCTCGGACCGGCGCAACATCGTCGTCATCGCCGACGAGGCGCACCGCAGCCAGTACGACTTCATCGACGGCTTCGCCCGACACATGCGCGACGCGTTGCCCAACGCATCGTTCATCGGGTTCACGGGCACGCCGATCGAGGTCACCGACAAGAACACCCGCTCGGTGTTCGGCGACTACATCAGCGTCTACGACATCGTTCGCGCCGTCGAGGACGAGGCGACGGTCCCGATCTACTACGAGAGCCGGTTGGCCAGGCTCGACCTGGACGAGACGGAACGACCGCGCATCGACCCCGAGTTCGAGGAGGTGACCGAGGGCGAGGAGGTCGTGCGCAAGGAGAAGCTCAAAAGCAAGTGGGCGCAGCTCGAGGCCGTCGTCGGCGCCGAAAGGCGGCTCGAGCTCGTCGCGCGCGACCTCGTCGAGCACTTCGAGAACCGGCTCGATGCCATGGACGGCAAGGCCATGGTGGTCTGCATGAGTCGGCGCATCTGCGTCGAGCTCTGCCGCGCCATCATCGCGCTCCGCCCCCAATGGCACCGCGACGACGACGACAAGGGCACGATCAAGGTGGTGATGACCGGCTCGGCCACCGACCCGCTCGATTGGCAGCCGCACATTCGCAACAAGCCCCGGCGCGAAGCCCTCGCTAATCGGTTTCGCGACGCGAGCGACCCGTTCAAGGTCGTCATCGTGCGCGACATGTGGCTCACCGGCTTCGATGCGCCGAGCCTGCACACGATGTACCTCGACAAGCCGATGCGCGGGCACGGGTTGATGCAGGCGATCGCGCGCGTCAACCGCGTGTTTCGCGACAAGCCGGGCGGGCTGGTCGTGGACTACCTGGGCCTAGCGCACGAGCTCAAGTCCGCGCTGGCCACGTACACCGAGAGCGGCGGCAAGGGGACGACGGCGATCGACCAGGACCAGGCCGTGGCCGTCATGCTGGAGAAGTACGAGGTGTGCTGCGGCCTCTTCCACGGGTTCGACTGGTCGAAGTGGACGACCGGCACGCCGCAAGAGCGCCTCGGCGTCCTTCCGCTCGCCCAGGAGCACATCCTCTCGCAAGAGAACGGCAGGGAACGCCTGATGCAGGCCGTCACCGAGCTCTCCCAGGCGTTCGCGCTCGCCGTGCCCCATGAAGAAGCCCTTCGCATTCGCGACGACGTGGGCTTCTTTCAGGCGGTGAAGGCCAGCCTGGCAAAGCGCGCGCCGGGGGACGCCAGGACCGACGAGGAACTTGACCATGCCGTCCGCCAGATCGTCTCGCGCGCCGTCGCCTCGGGCGGCGTCGTGGACATCTTCGCCGCGGCCGGATTGCAGCGGCCCGACATCTCGATCCTCTCCGACGAGTTCCTCGCCGAGGTGCGCGGAATGCCCCAGCGGAACCTGGCCGTTGAACTGCTGCGCAAACTGCTCTCCGGCGAAATCCGCGCGCGGCGTCGCAAGAACGTGGTCCAGGGCCGTTCCTTCGCCGAGATGCTGGAGAACGCGCTTCGCCGCTACCAGAACCGCGCGATCGAGGCGGCCCAAGTCATCGAGGAACTTATCCAATTGGCCAAGGAGATGCGCGAGGCCAACGCGCGTGGCGATGCTCTCGGGCTGTCCGAGGACGAGCTCGCCTTCTACGACGCGCTGGAAACCAACGACAGCGCCGTCAAGGTGCTCGGCGAGCCAACGCTGACGATGATCGCGCGCGAGCTCGTGGCGACGGTCCGAAAGAACGTCAAGATCGACTGGACGGTACGCGAGAACGTGCGCGCGCACTTGCGCGTACTCGTTAAGCGCATCCTCCGCAAGCACGGATACCCGCCCGACAAGCAGGAGAAGGCGACGCTCACCGTTCTGGAGCAGGCGGAGGCGCTATCTGCGGAATGGGCGTGAGGCTGCGCGAGCCCCCTGGGACCGTCCACACGACCAGTCAAGTCGAAGATGCCGCACCCACGAGCGAGAGCTGGAAAAGCCTAGGCGCCTTGTATCGACATATGCGGGCGTTGCCCGAAACGTTCGATTGGTGTGCGGTAACCGAGCCCGTCCGGATCACTCACATCCCGCGTCATCCGGCGTGGCCGTAGGGCTCGGACCACGGTATGTTAGATTAGGTTGGCCGAGGACGCGCTTCTCCGAAGTGCAGGAACCGATCAGGAATGGCCAACCCGAACCCGAGCCCCGCCACCCGCTTCAAGCCGGGCCAATCCGGCAACCCGGCCGGGCGTCGGCGTGGCGCTCGCGATCGCCTCTCGGTGGCCTTCCTCGATGCCCTCGCCAGGGACTTCGAGATCGAGGGCCCCGGCTTCATCGAGCGCACGCGGATCAAGCGACCGGACCTTTACGTTCAGCTCCTGCTCGCGATCCTGCCGCGCCGCTTCACGCTCGATGACATGGACGCCGAAGTCGTCCACACGGACCTGGACGAACGCCTCGCCGGATGCGGCCTCGATGGCCTGATCGCAGCGCGCCGCGCTGCCCTGGCCCTAACGTGCGCCCATGAGCCGACGCACCCGGTGCAACCGTGCTCGATTGGACACCTCGAAGAACTCCTTCGTCGCCGACGAAGGGGTTCTTC
>JBBDRM010000004.1 GCA_040905475.1 Actinomycetota bacterium | reverse complement strand
CGTCGACCGGCCCGAGCATGGACAGCTTCGAGAAGTCGATGTCCCAGAACCGCGGCGTCTTCGCGTCCCAGTGCACCGTCCCGCCGCCGACGGTCGTCGGGAGCTGGTTGACGAAGCCGGTCGCGAGCGGCTCGGCGTCGGACGCGTGGCGCCGGTAGGAGCGGGGCTCGGCCTCGACGTCCGGGTCCTCGAACGCGCGGCCGGCACTCTTCAGCTCGTCGTTGGAGAACAGTGTCTTCGGCGTCGGGCTGGTGAGGTCGCGGAAGTAGTTGTTGCCCTTCTCGATGATGGCGACGTCGAAGCCCGCTTCGGCGAGCACCATCGCGGCGGTGCTGCCGCCGGGGCCCGAGCCGACGACGATCGCCTTATCGGCCATGCGCCCTCCGCTTGAGCATCAGCGAGACCGCTTGGTCGAAGTTCGCGATCGCGGCGCTCACCGCGAGGTCGAGCACGATCGGGTCGACGCCGTCCGACTCTCCGACCTCCGCCGGCGTGTAGCCGCGCGGCTGGGAGTCGCCCGGGTAGCGGATCTCGTTCCACCCCGCGAGCCCTTCGTTCCCGCCGTACTCCGGGATCGAGTACGTGCCTTCGATCGCGTGGACGAAGAGAAGGTCGAGGAACGGCCCGGCGTCGGCGAGCGCCGCGTCCTGATCATCGGTCGAGGCGCCAGCGAAGTCGCCGCCGGCCGCTAGGTCGAGCGCCGCGATCCCGGCGACGTACTGCTGCTGCAGCTTCGCGATCCGGGCGCGCCAGAGCTTCTCCTGCACCGGCGACAGATCCACGAAGCTCGCCATGTGGTTCTTCGCTCCGCCGGCCCGGTCGCTCCACGGACCGCCCGCGTGGATCCGCGGCGGATCGACGCCGAACGCGGCGAGCATGAGGTCGACGTACCGAACGACGTTGGCCTCACGGGCGCCGGGATGCCCGGCCTCGAGCGGGTCGTCCTCGGGGCCCGGGATGATGCGCGCGGTCGCCTCGCAAACGACGGCGGCCTGATGGTCGTCGAAGAACTCGAACCCTTGGGTCGCCGGCGCGGCGAGGGCGTCGGCCAGGGTCTTGCCGGGCAGCATCGCGGCGAGCGGCAGCATCCCCGCAGCCTGGAGGAAGCGTCTCCGAGAGAGGTCGGGCATAACCAGCGAGATTCGACGACCGGAGGGCGAACCCTGGCCGGGGTTCCGGTTTGTCAGCCCTCGACGGCGAACGACACGCAGGTGTCGCGCAGGCGCGGCATGAGGACCAGGAGCTCCTGGCGCCCGGTCTCCCCCTCGTACGGAAGCTCGTGCCCTTTCGCGATCCGGAACGACCGGAACGCCACGGCGAGCATGTCGGCGAGGTGGAGGCAGCCTTCCGAGCGCGGGAGGCGATCCTGACCCTTGACCTTCGGCGCGTAGACGTTGGTTCCGGCAAGTGGGACCAACGCCTCGACCGCCCGCGGGCAGGTGTCGTAGGGATGGCGGTTCATCCGCCCGGCCGCCTCGAGGATGAAGCCGTCGTTCGCTACCCGGAGCGCGATCCGCATCTCGTGGAAGTCGTCGTCGAGCTCGGTCAGCGACAGCGACTCGGAATCCCCGAGCTTGTAGATCCGCGTCCGGAACGTACGGTCGAAGTGGGCCGGCTCGCCGTCGTCGAGCGCTGCAAGCTCGTCCCAGCGAGACGCGGCCGCGCCGGCCTCGGCCGAGGTTCCGACGAAACGCGGACGAACCTCGTCGGTCATCGGTTCCGGCGATCCTCGAGGCGTTTCGCATCCGCCGGGATCGAGCCCGCCGGGACGGCCACGATCTCGGCCCGCAACCGCACCACCCCGCGGATGCCCTCGGCGATCTTGTCGCGGGCGGGGTCGTCGACCGCACCCTCGACCTCGATCGTGAACGTGTCGAGTCCGCGGTCGTCCGAGGCGATGACTCCTCGCCAGCGCTGAACCGCTTCGAAGCGCCCGAGCACCTCCGCGATCTGCTCCGGGTAGACGAACATGCCGCGGACCTTCGCGGCCTCGTCGATCCGGCCGAGGAAACGAACGCGTTGCGCCGTCCGGCCGCAGACGCACGGCGCATCGTCGATCATCGCCTTGTCGCCGTTGCAGAACCGCAGCAGCGGCCGGAACGGGTTGAACACGGTCGCGGTAACCTCGCCCGCCTCGCCGGCGGGGACCGGCTCGCCCGTTGCCGGGTCGGTGATCTCGAGGATCATGATCTCGGGGATGTGCATCCCGTCGGCCGCCCAGCACTCGAAGCACGGCATCAGGCCGTCGGCGGATCCGTAGATCTGCCGGACGATGCATCCGTAGTTTTCCTCGAGCTCGGCACGAAGGGACTCGGGAAGCGCCTCGGCCGTGCACAGCGCACACTCGAGTGAGAATTCCTTCAGCGGGTCGACGCCCATCTCGCGCGCCTTCTCCGCGATGATCTTGAGGAAGCTCGGCGTCCCTACGTACCCGGTCACCGGAAGCTTCTGGAGGATCTGGACCTGCAGGTCGGTGTTCGCCGGCCCCGCCGGCACGACCGCGCAGCCGAACGCGCCGAGCGACTCGTCGAAGTTAATCCCGGCCGGGGTCATGTGGTACATGAACGTGTTCGTGATGATGTCGCCCGGCCGGAATCCGATCGCGTGGTAAATCTTAAGAAGCGGGTTCGCGGTCTGCGGGATCGGCCCGTACGCGTAGAACTGCGGGCCCGGCGACACGAAGATCCGCCGCGCCTGGTTGTACGGGACGGTCATGATCCCCTCGAACTTCAGATCCTGGGTCTCGTGCTTCTTCGTCACGGGGATGCGCGCGAGATCGTCGAGCCCTGAGATGTCCGCCGGCTTGATGCCCGCGGCGTCAAGTTTCTCTTTGTAGGTCGAGGACCGTTCGTAACAGTACTCGACGGTGCCGCGCAGGATGCCGTCCTGCATCGCCCGCCGCGCGTCCGGCGTCATCGTCTCGGCGCCCTCGTCGTAGAAGCCTTGCTGGCGCTCCGGCGAGATGCTCACGGCTCGTCCACGACGCGCACGGGCTTGAACTCCGGCCGCGGGATCGAGCCGCGCGGCTGCATCTCGACGCGCGCCGGCACCGCGAGCTTTTCTTCGAGCTCCGCCGCGATTGGATCGCGCAGGGACGCGTCGCCCTCGATCCGGATCTCGAGGACGTCGTCGCCGCCCGGCCGGCGGACCAGCACGAACTCGAGCATCGGCGCCTTCAGCTCCGGGAACTCCTCCAGCACGACCCACACGTCCACCGGCAGCAGGTCGGTGCCACGGACCCGGACGTAGTCCTTGGCGCGGCCGTCCCACAGCATCCGCATGTGCGTCTCCCCGCACGCGCACGGTTCATGGTTGAGCCGGATGACGTCCTCGAGGTCGTAGCGCAGCATCACGTTGTCGCGACCGATCGTCGTGACGACGAGGTGACCGCGCGTCTGGTCGGGCTGCGGCTGTCCGGTCGTCGGGTCGATGCACTCGACGACGGCGAAGTCCTCGCAGATGTGCGCGCCCTGGAACTGCATGCAGCCGCCGCCGAGGAACGAGAAGCACTCGGCTCCCGCGGTTCCGATCGCGCTCTGGAGCACGGGATGCTCCATCCGCGGACGCATTCCCAGGTCCTCGACCGGCTTGAGCCCGAGCCGCTCGGCCGCCTCCCAATAGAGGAGCTGCGTGTTGTCGAACATCATGTACTGGTCGGGCCGCAACGTCTGGAACATCCGGACGGTCTTCTCGGCGTCCGCGTGGCTCGACGGAGCGCCGACCGGAGCGACCGTCGCGCCGAACGCTTCGAGAGCGCTCGACAGGATCGCGCCCCCGCCGTAGATGCCGAGCGGGTGGGAGTGAACGACGAGCTGTCCGGGCCGCGTGCCGTACCGCCAGAACATCCGCGCAGCGCCTTCGTGCTCGACCTCGAGGTCGCGGCGGCTCCATAGGATCATCGTGGGCGTGCCCGTCGTGCCGGTCGTCGTGCCGATCCGTACCGCCCCCTCACGCCGCTGATACGAGCCGAACGGCGGGTTCGCCGCCTGATCGGCGCGCAGCTCGTCCTTGACGGTGCGCGGCACGCGCAGGAGGTCGTCGGTTGTCTTGACGTCGTCCGGCGCGAGGCCGCCCGCCTCCAGCTTGCTGCGCCAGAACGGCAGCTCGGCCGCGCGCGCGACCGCCTCGCGCAAACGGTCGGCCTGCAAGGCCAGCAGCCGGTCGCGCGGCATCGTCTGGACCTCAGGGTTCCACAGCGCGCCTTCGGGCCCGGCCATGTGCTTACACTCCCGGCTCGAACCGAACGGGCAGCGAGGTCGGCGACCGGAACGCCGATCCGTGCACGTGCGGGTCCTTGTCGCCGGGCTCCAAGCGGAGATCCTCCAGTCGGTCGAGCATCGCGTTGAGCGCGACGGTCGTCTCGAGCCGGCCGAGGTGAGCGCCCAGGCAGAAGTGCGCGCCCCCGCCGAAGGCCAGATGGGGCGGCCCTTGGCGGTGGATGTCGAACCGGTCGGGGTCCTCGTACTTGGTCTCGTCGCGGTTCGCCGCACCCATCGAGACGATGACCGAGTCGCCCTTCGGCACCGCGACGCCGCCGATCTCGACGCCGTCGACCATGATCTCGCGCGCGGTTTGCTGGACCGGGGCCTCCCAGCGCAGCGCTTCCTCGATCGCGTCGGGGATGAGGCTCCGGTCCGCCTTGACCTCCTCCAGCTGGTGCGGGTTCGTCAGCAGCCCGAAGAGCACGTTGCCGAGCAGCCGGTACGTGGTCTCCGCGCCGGCCGGCAAAAGCAGCCGCAGGAACCCGTAGATGTTCTCGTCGGGTAGCCGCACGCCGTCGATCTCGGCTGTGGCGAGGGTGCTGATCAGGTCGTCCTGCGGGTTGCGGCGCCGCTCCTCGACGATCGGCGCGAGATAGTCGCGCAACGCCGCCGATGCGGCGAGCCCGCGCTCCACGTTGACCGCGATCGAGATCATCTCTATCGAACGCCGGAGGAACAGGCCGGAGTCCTCGGAGGGGACGCCGAGCATGCTGGCGATCACCTGGATCGGGAACCGGAAGTTGAACTCGCGTACGAGATCGGCCTCGCCGCGTTGGACGAACGCGTCTATGAGCCGCTCGGTTATCGGCTCGATGAGCTTGGTCTTCCAGTCCTCGAGGGCCTTCAGCCGGAACGCACTCGCCACCAACCCGCGATGGGCGAGGTGCTCGTGGCCGTCCATCGCCAGGATCGTCGGTCCGAAGACCATCACCATCGACTTCTCGAACACGACCGACGAGAACGTCTCGGAGTCCGAGAGGATCCGCGACACCTCGTCGTAGCCGTAGACGAAGTTCACCGGGTGGCCGAACGCTTCCACGACGTGGATCGGCCCGAGGCGCTGGAGCCGGTGGAACTCGGGATACGGATCGCGCACGTCGCCGACCGCCGAGTCGCCGAAGACGTCGATGTCTTGTTCCCAGACGTCGGCGTTGGTCACGTGACCCTCAACTGGGTGAGAAGAGCACGGGCACCGATGTCGGCGACCGGAACGCCCACCCGACCCAGTGCGGGTCGTCGCCGGCCGGATCCAGCCGGATGTCGGGGAGCCGGTCGAGCACAACGTTGAGCGCCACGTGCGCCTCGAGCCTCGCGAGATGCGCGCCGAGACACATGTGCGCTCCTTCGCCGAACGCGACGTGGCCCTGGTGCTTGCGGGTGATGTCGAAGCGATCCGGATCGTCCCAGCGGTCGGGGTCTCGGTTCGCAGAGCCGAGCACGGACGTGACGCCGGCGCCCTTCGGGATGGGGATCCCGGCGAGCTCGGTGTCCTCGTTGGCCTCGCGGGCCGCGAACTGCACCGGCGACTCCCAGCGCAGCGCCTCCTCGACGGCGCCGTGGACGAGCGATCGGTCGGCCCGCACCGCCTCGAGCTGCTCGGGGTGGGACAGCATCGCGAGCATCAGCGTCCCGACGAGGCGGTAGGTCGTGCTCTGCCCGGCGGGGATCAGGAGCCGGATGAAGCCGTGGATCAAGCCCTCGGTCAGACGCTCGCCCTGGAGCTCCGCCGTTACGAGCTCGCTCACGAAGTCGCCGTTCGGCTCGGCTCGGCGCTGCTCGATGATCGGCGCGAAGTAGTCGTGGACAGCCTTGGTGGCGGCGACGCCCCGGTCCCAGTCCACGGAGAGCCGCTCGAGGTCGATCGCCCAGCGTCCCCACGACTCGTAGTCCGTCAGCGGGATCCCGAGGAGCTTGGCGAAGACCCGCACGGGGAACTGCCAGGCGAACTCGCGCACGAGCTCGGCGCTCCCCCGCGCAGCGAAGCGATCGATCACCTCGTGCGCGGTGGGACGGATCAGGTTCTCCTCCCAGGTCTTCACGACCGTCGGCCGGAACGGGTGGGCGATCAGACCGCGCGCCTGCTGGTGCCGGGGGCCGTCCATCTCGAGGATGGTCTCGCCGAGGAATGGCCGCATCAGCGCGCCGTTGATCCGGGCGGAGAAACGCTCGCCGTCGCGCAGGACGCGCTCGACGTCGGCGTGGCGGTACACGCGATAGACCTGGATGCCGAGGTGATCCTCATGAAGGACGCCGTCGCGCCGGCCCCGCGCGTAGCCCGAGTACGGGTCGCGCAGATCGCCGTAGTTCTGGACGACGGGATCGAGCTCGTCCACGAGCGGGGAGTCGGGCATCGTGGCGTCATCATCGGTCTGACGCTCATGTCAGGTCAAAACGGAGCGAGCGCGATACGCTGCCGCGAATGGACCGAACCGGGCTCGGAGATCGCTATCGTCGCGAGGGCCATTGGAGGCGTGAGACGCTTCCCGCCCGCGCGGCCGCGGTCGCGTCGTCCGCCGGAGAGCTGCCGGCCATCGTCGACGGCGACCGGCGGGTCGGCTTCGCGGAGGCGCACACGCTGATCGAGCGCCTCGCCGGTCACCTGACCCTGCTCGGCGTGGACCCCGGCGACGTCGTCTCCTGGCAACTGCCGAACTGGTGGGAAGCGGCGATCGTGCACCAGGCGATCCTGCGCGTCGGCGCGATCCCGAACCCGATCAACCCGATCTTCCGGGCGCGCGAGCTGCGGTACGTGCTCGCCGAAGCCAAGCCACGCGCGCTCTTCGTCCCAAAGGTGTTCCGGCGGTTCGACCACGCCGCGCTGGGCAAGCGCCTGCAGGAGGAGAAGCTCGTCGAGCACCTGGTGACGGTGCGCGGCGAGATCATGTCCGCGTTCGCGCTCGGCGAACTGTTCGAGGAGCCGGACGTTTCTCCGCCCACTCCCCTGTCGCGTCCGTCCGATCCCGCGCTGCTGCTGTACACGAGCGGCACGACCTCGAACCCGAAAGGCGTTCTCCACTCGCACGAGACGCTGCTCTACGAGATCGACTCGCTCCGCACCGTGCACGGGATCACGCCGTCGGACTGCTACCTCGGCGGCTCGCCGGTCACGCACATCGCCGGGCTCGTCTACGGACTGCTGATGCCGTTCGCGCTCGGAACCCGGACCGCGCTGCTCGAGCGCTGGGACGCGGGGCGGGCGCTCGAGCTGATCGCGTCCGAGCGGGCGACCTTCCAGACGGGAGCGCCGACGTTCCTCCAGACGCTGGCCGATCATCCGGCCGCGTCGAAGGCCGACCTGTCGTCGTTCCGGATGTTCTCGACCGGCGGCGCCAGCATCTCGACCGAGATGATCCGCGCCGCGGAACGGAAGCTCGGCTGCATCGTGAAGCGCGCGTACGGCTCGACGGAGGTTCCGACCCTGACCGCGACCGCCTTCGAAGATCCGGAGGAGATGCGGCTCGGGACCGACGGCCGGGTGATCGACGCGGCCGAGATGCGGATCGTGTCACCGGAGGGGTCCGACGTCGAAGTGGGGGGCGAGGGCGAGATCTGGGCGCGCTCGCCGGAGGTCTTCTGTGGATATCGCAACGTCTCGCTCAACGACGGGTGCTTCACCGACGACTGGTTCCGGACGGGCGACCTCGGTCGCGTCGACGCCGATGGCTACCTCCGCGTCACCGGCCGGCTCAAAGACATCATCATCCGCGGCGGCGAGAACATCAGCGTGAAAGAGATCGAGGATCTGCTCGCCGAGCATCCCGCGGTTGCCGACGTGGCGATCGTGGGGATGCCCGACCCGGTGCTCGGCGAGCGCGCCTGCGCCTTCGTCTCGCCCCGCAAGGGCGCGACGCTGACGTTCGAGGAGATGGCGAGCTATCTCGAGTCGCGGGAGATCGCGCGGCAGAAGATCCCCGAGCGGCTCGAGGTGCGCGCCAAGCTTCCGAAGACCACGAGCGGAAAGGTTCTGAAGCAGGCGCTGCGCGAGGACCTCGACCGCAAGTGAGCTGCATCTCCTGCCCCACGCGGGCAGGGACCGCAGGGGCAGGCGGCGAAGATGTTCAGATCACGGACCACCAAACCGGGAGGAAGCACGTGCGGAACACCAGGATGCTCGGAACGGCTCTGGCGTTCGTCATCGTCGCGGCGGTCGCGCCGGCGGGGTTCGCGGCGTGCGACGACTACACATGCCCGGAGTACGCCCAGGCGGACCTCGAGAACATGCTCGGGTCCATCGGACGCCTGCCGGATCAATACCTCGACGTCGAGCGATCCCTCCGGTTCCGCGAGAAGGCGCACGAGATCTACCTGCGCGATCTGGTGGAGCAGCTGCAGGATCCGACCCACCCGGCGCTCTCGGCCGGCGCTTTGCTTCCCGGCGGCATGATCGGCGACATCGACACGTGGCCGACCTACGAAGACTGGGTTGCCTCGGGCCGCGCGAAGCCCGTCCGCTTCCGTCGCAGCACCGGCGCATTGATCCGCGGACACGTCTGGCGGCCGGCGCTCGAGCTTCCCGGGCCGTTCCCGGCGATCTCGATAACGCCGGGGAGCGTGCAGGCGCCGGAGCCGGCCTACTGGTGGGCGGCCGAGCTCCTCGCCGAGGCGGGCTACGTGGTCCTGACCTTCGACGCGCAGGGGCAGGGCCGATCTGAGACGTTCGGTCACGAAGACGACGGTAGCGAGTCGATAACGTTCGACGGCTTCCCCTCCCAGCAAGCGGTCAACTTCCACGACGCCACGGTCGAGGCCGTCGAGTTCCTCCTCTCGACGCCGACGGACCCGAACCCGTACGCGTTCGATGCGGACGCGGCGGACGGTTACGACGTGTTCAACCCATTCGGGTCTCTCATCGAGTACCTGCCGGACGGCTTCGCAAACGTCGGGCTCGCCGGGCATTCCTTCGGCGCGAGCGGCGTCACGCTCGCGCAGGACCCGGCGGAGAACCCAACGAACTGGCAGCACATCCGAACGATCGTGGCGTGGGACAACCTGAGTCCCGACTACACGCCGCGCGTTCCGGCGATGGGCCAGAACGGCGAGTCGTTCACCGAGCCGTCGATCAACCTGCAGCGGCCCGATCCCGAGGAGAACAAGTCTGCGTTCAACGCCTGGCGCGCGGCCGGTATCGACACGATGCAGATCGCGCCCCGTTCGGCGTCGCACCTCGAGTGGTCGTACATCCCCCAGCTACCCCTCGCGTCGTCGAGCTGGGGTCAAGGGATCGCCGCGTATTACACGCTGGCGTGGTTCGACAAGTACCTGTCGCAGCATCCGACGTCCGACGCGCGGCTGCTCACCGATGTGTTCAACCAGCCGGCGAACACCAACTGCGGCGGCAACGACGACTGCTACTCGATCTACTTCAAGTCGGCCTACAACTTCCACGACGCCGGTGGAGCGCTCCACGCCTGCGACGACATGGCGCACATCGCGGACGCAACGCCCTGCCCCGATACCGACGCCTGACGCCCCTTCGTGTTGCGTTCCAGGGCGTATAACGCCCGCAAACGCAACGGTCTGCTCCTACTCGGGTCTAGGACACTTTAGATCACGCCTTCGGCTCGCAGGGCGTCGATCTCCTGGTCGCCGAGACCGAGGAGAGCGCGGAGGACCTCTTCGGTGTGTTGGCCGAGGCGAGGCGCGCCGTGCGTGACGCGGAGCGGCGTGCGGTCGAGCCGCGGCACCGGCGCCTGCTGACGAACCGCGCCGAGCACGGGATCCTTGACGTCGATCACGGCGCCGCGAGCCTGAACCTGGGGATCGGCGACGATCTCGTCTATCCCATAGACGCCCGTGACCGGGACCTGGTGCTCGATGAGCGTTCGCTCGATGTCGTCCAGGGGTCGCGCAAGGCACCATTCCGCGACGATCTCGTTGATCGCGTCGGCGTTCGCCGCGCGATCCGCGAGCGTCGCGAAACGGGGATCGCTCGTAAGGTCCGCTCGTCCCATCGCCGCGCACAGCCGCGGGAAGAGCACCTCGCCGGCGGCCGCGATGCACACGTATCGGCCGTCTGAGGTGGGGTAGTTGTCGAGCGGCGCGGAGTTCGGCAGCCGGTTCCCCGTTCGCTCCCGGACGATCCCGAGCCGGTCGTGCGCGGCAACGGTCCACTCCATGACCCGCAGCACGCTCTCGTAGAGGGCGAGCTCCACCTGCTGTCCCTCGCCGCTGCGCACCCGTTCGGCGAGCGCCGCGAGGATCCCGATCGTGTTGAAGAGCGCCGTGAGGTAGTCGGCGATGATGACGCCGGGGCGGACCGGCGGGGAATCGGGGAAGCCGGTTATGCCGAGGAGACCGCCGAGCGCGATCCCGTTGCGGTCGAGCCCGGGGCGGTCGCGGTACGGGCCGTCCTGTCCGTACACGCTGACCCTGCTCACGATCAATCTCGGATTCAGCGCCCGCAGGTCGTCCGGCGCGAGGTTCCACCGCTCGAGCGTCCCCGGCTGGAAGTTCTCCACGAGCACGTCCGCATGCGTGACCAGCGCCCGCACGAGCTCCTGCCCCTTCGGCTTGGAAAGATCGATCGTGACCGAGCGTTTCCCGCGTCCTTCAACCGCCCAGAACAGCGACACGTCGCCGTCGAACGGTGGGATCGACCGTAAGAAGTCGCCGGTTCCCGGCTGCTCGATCTTGATCACGTCGGCGCCGAGCTCGCCGAGCAGCGTCGCGGCGAACGGTGCGCCTATGCGGGTGCCGAGGTCGAGGACGCGGATGTCGTCGAGCGCGCCCGGCCCCATCCGAGAGAGAGCTACTTCTCGAAGTCGGCGTCGCGATCGCGGAGAAGCTCCTTCATGGAGCCCTTCTGCTGGCGTTCCCAAAGCGCGTCGAGCGACGTCTTCGTGTTGTGCTGGAACTGGTGGATCATGAAGTGGTACTCGAGCGCGTTGCGGTACCCGGCGAGATCCATCGCGTGATTCACCGAGCGCTTGACGTTCTGGACGGTGACCGGCGGCATCTTCGCGATGCGCTCGGCGAGCGCGAGGGTTTCTTCTTCCAGCTTGGCGAGCGGCACGACCCGGTTGATGAGCCCGAGACGGTGGGCCTCCGCGGCGTCGATCTCGTCGCCGGTCCAGAGGAACTCCTTGGCTTTGCGCGGGCCGAGATCGGCGAACTCGACCAGCGTCTCGACGCCTGCGCCGGTCATTCGCAGGACCGGGTTCTGGAAGACGGCGTCGTCCGCGGCGACGATCAGGTCGCACATGCACGCGACCATCAGGCCGCCGGCGATGCACTTGCCCTGCACCATCGCGATCGTCGGCGTCGTGAGGTCGCGGATCGCCATCGACTTGTCGAAGTACATCTTGCGCTCGTGCTCGAACTTGCCTTCGGGGGTTTTCCGTTTCTCGTGCCACTCGTCGGTCGCGGCCTCGCCGACGTAGGCCTTGAGGTCGTGCCCGGCAGAGAAGTGAGGCCCGGCGCCGGCGATCACGATGACGTTGACCTCGGGATCGCGGTCGGCGGCGTGGAGCGCCTCGTCCAGCTCGGTGAGGAGGGCGGCGTTCTGTGCGTTGCGTACCTCGGGCCGGTTCATGGTGACGAGCTCAACCGCACCGCGGCGCTCGACGAGGATCGTCTGGTAGCCCATGTCGGCAGGGATTGTACGGCCCGCGAGCCTCGCTACGGTCGTTCGGATCGCGATGATAGCGCCTGTTAACAGAGTGATATCATGACGTCATGAGACAGCTCATCACCCGCATCGATGAGGCACTCCACGACCTTTTGCGAGCGCGGGCGGCTTCGGAGGGCCGTTCGGTCAACGCCCTGGTCACCGAAGTGCTCACGGCCGCCGTGACGAAGCAGGATGAACGCGCCGCCTTGCGGGCCCGTCTCCGCGCCGCGGGCCTCTTGGTTAAGCCTCCGCAGCCGAAACGACGTCCACCGTCGCTCGACGCGGTGATCGCCTCGACACGTGGTTCGGGAACGGCCGTGAGTGAAGCACTCGAGGCGGACCGCGACGGTCGTTGAGCTTCGTTTACGCGGATACCAGCGCCCTCGTCCGCGCCTATCTAGCCGACGAGCCCGGCCATGCCGAGCTGCGCCGGTTCCTCCTGGACGGCTCCGATCTGGTGACGTGCAGCGAACTCGCTCGGGTCGAACTGGCCGGAGCCGTCCGCTCGGCCGAGCGATCCGGCCGGCTACCGAGTCCTTCCGACGTTCTCGACCGCTTCGATGTCGACTGCGTGAGCCGAGTTGCGCTCGTGCGATTCGACGCAGGAACCGTGCTTCCCACAGCAAGGGCGCTCGTCCTTGCTCACCGATTGAGAACGCTAGACGCGCTGCACCTCGCCGTCGCCGTCGAGGCTGCTCTCGCCGTCGGCGAGGCCCTCGTCTTCGTGACACGGGACAGGGACCAAGCAGACGTTGCAAGGGCTCTCGGATTCGACGTCCGCTGACGGGCCGGTCAGCGGGCCAGATCTCGGGGTTGGATCTTGCCGCCCTTGGCGAACAGGGCTATCCCGGTGAAGAGCAGTACGAAGAATCCGGCAATGCTCGCCACCAGGGTCCGCGCCCGCGCGCGCTCAACGCAGATCCGGCGTGGGTCTTCGTCCGGCGTGTCGAACGCCATCCCGCGTGATATCTCGCTGAGGGCCCCCTCGCAGCGCACCTCTGTTTGCTGGACCGCTTTGTTCGCCGGCCTTCCGACGAACGGGCGGAACAAGAGCGGCACGAGGAACGCGGCCAGGACGAGCACGCCGATCGCGAGGATGATCGCCCACCCCCACCGGCTCTCGAAGGCCTCGGCGATGCGCCAACGGACCGGGCGCCGCGCTGTTTCCATCGGTCAACCTCTCGGCTCGCGTGGGAGCCCAAGGATCCGCTCCGCGATGATGTTCCGCTGGATCTCGCTCGTGCCTCCGGCGATCGAGGCGGCGCGCGACCAGAGCATCCCGCGCGCCCAGCGACCGCGATCGACCGCCGTCTCGTCTTCCGGCATCACCAATCCGTCCCAGCCGAGGATCGAGCCGGCGTTCTCGTAGAGGCGCTGGCTCATCTCCGACCAGAACAGCTTCACGATCGAGGACTCGGGGCCGATCTGCTCGCCGCGCGCCAGCCGCGACAGCGTGCGGCCGTTGTGGAGCCGGAAGATCTCCACGTCCATCCACGACTGCGCCAGCTTCTGACGAACGAGCGGGCTCGCGGTGTCGCCGCGCTCGATCGCCCGGCGCCAGAGGAGGTCGCGCGCGACCTCGTGAAGGACCTGCTCCTTCCACACGAAGCTCGTGCCGCGCTCGTTCGCCAGGGTCGTCCCGGCGACGCGCCAGCCTTGATTCGTGTCGCCGATGATGTTCTCGGCAGGCACGGGCACGTCGTCGAAGAACACCTCGTTGAACTCGCTCTCGCCGGTTATCTGGCGGAGCGGCCGGAT
>JBBDRM010000003.1 GCA_040905475.1 Actinomycetota bacterium | reverse complement strand
GCGAAGCTTCAAGCCGCCTTGGTCGAGATGGGATTCGATCTGCTCGCCGACGAGGGATCCCGCCTCCCACAGCTGACGGCCGCGGCCGTCCCGCCGGGCGTCGACGAACGGGCGACCCGGTCCCGTCTCCTCACCGAGCACGGGATCGAGGTCGGCGGCGGACTCGGCGCGTTCGCCGGCCGAGCCTGGCGCATCGGGCTGATGGGGGAGAGCTGCCGCCCAGACAAACTTGACCGGCTTCTCACGGCGATCGGCGTCGTCGTCAAATAGCTCCGAATCGCCCAAAAAGACATACTCCGGGCGAGGGCCCCGAATCCCATTGACCCGGCACAACCTCCCATCTATCGTCGGCTCGGACGAAGGCAGGGAGGTGGAGATGCGCAGCGCGATCGCACGAGCGGTGCTCGCGCTTTCCCTCATCGCCGCGATGTTCGGGTTCCTCGGCGGTTCCGCATCCCACGCTGCCACGCGATGCGAAGCAGTGCCCCGCGCCGGCTTCGTCTGCATCACGACACCGCCGCACGGGGTCGAGCTATTCCGAGCCGCAGACTCCGGGTTCCAGGATGTGATCGGGATCGGGATCGAGTGCTTCGGAGGCCACTACTACCTGCAGTACCAACTGGGCGACCCGTCCACGTACCGTCCCGTCGCACTCTTCGATCTCGGAACGGAATGCCGGGTCGTGTTCTGACGTCCGCTTCCTCGCGTATCGCCTGAGCGGAACCCGCCCGCCGCAAGGCCCTTATAATCCCGCAACCATGGCTCAGATAACGCCGTCCGCCGGCTACACGCTGACGCTCCGGGTGAACATCGCGAACATCCCCGGCTCGCTCGGACGGCTCACGAGCGCGATCGGCAACGCCGGCGGCGACATCGGCGCCGTCGACCTCGTGGAACATCGCGGCAAGGTCATGGTCCGAGACATCACCGTGAAGTGCCGCGACGAGGCGCACGGACAGACCATCGTCCGGGCCGCCGGCCGGGTTGCCGGCGTCGAGGTCCGCCAGGTCTCCGACCGTACGTTCGACATCCACGCGGCGGGGAAGATCTCCGTCACTCCGCGTTTCCCATTGAAAACCCGCGACGACCTGTCGATGGCCTATACGCCGGGCGTCGGCCGCATCTCCCGCGCCATCGCCGACGAGCCCGACCGGGTGTGGGAGCTGACGATCAAGCAGAACTCCGTCGCCGTGCTGACCGATGGGACCGCCGTTCTCGGGCTCGGCGACGTCGGTCCCGAGGCTGCGATGCCGGTGATGGAGGGCAAGGCGATGCTCTTCAAGGAGTTCGCCGACATCGACGCATACCCGATCTGCGCACGGGTCGGCAGCCCTGAGGAGCTGGTGGCGGTCGCCAAGGCGATCTCGCCGGGTTTCGGCGGCATCAACCTCGAGGACATCGCCGCTCCCGCATGCTTCGCGGTCGAGGAGCAGCTCCGCGCCGAGCTCGACATCCCGGTCTTCCACGACGATCAGCACGGAACGGCGGTCGTCGTTCTCGGTGCGCTTCTCAACGCCGCCCACGTGGTGGGGCGCAGGCTCGAGGACATGACCGTCGTCTTCCTCGGCATGGGGGCGGCCGGCGTCGCGTGCTCGAAGCTGTTGCTTCACGTCGGGATCGGGGACGTGATCGGCTGCGACCGCAACGGCATCGTCCACACCGGGCGTACGGAGAACATGAACGATCAGAAGCGCTGGATCGCGGAGAACACGAATCGCGACGGCCGCACGGGCGGTCTCGACGACGCGTTGCGCGGCGCAGACGTGTTCGTCGGTGTCAGCGGCCCGAACCTCGTGAAGCCGGACTGGCTCGGCGCGATGGCTTCGGACGCGATCGTGTTCGCATTGGCGAACCCGGTTCCCGAGATCATGCCGGAGGAGGTTCCCGCGAACGTCCGGATCGTGGCGACCGGTCGCAGCGACTACCCGAACCAGATCAACAACGTGCTCGTTTTCCCTGGGTTCTTCCGTGGCTTGCTCGACTCTCGCGCGAGCGGCGTGACGATCGAGATGGAGGAAGCCGCGGCCCGCGCGCTCGCGTCGGTAGTGGCGGAAGGGGAGCTCTCCGAGGAGTACATCGTCCCGAGCGTCTTCGACCGGCGGGTCGTCGACGCGACCGCCACCGCCGTCCAGAAGACCGCCGCCGACCAGGGCCTGGCGCGTCTCGGGCGGGCCGGCGACTAAGCACCCGCTTGATCGTTCACCGGATCGTCGCACGGAACACCGCGACCGCATCCCCGAACAAGATCCACGACTCCTCCGTCGCGCGGTCGTACGGTTTCGCCGGCGGTTTGGTGCCCGGCGTGACGGTCTTCGCGTGGATGTGCGGGCCGGCACTCGAGATCTTGGGCGCGGGATCTCTCGAGCGCGGGAGGATCGAAGCCCGGTTCGTGCGTCCGGTCTACGAAGCCGATCGTGTGGAGGTCGAAGGCGTACTCGGGGAAGACGGCGCCGTAGCGCTCACCGTGCGCAAGGGAGACGAGATCTGCGCCACCGGTGCCGCGTCGCTCGTCGATGACGGCTGGGAACCGGATGTGCCGCCGCGCGCTCCGGTCCCCGCGGCACTCCCGGCGGCGAGCGTGGACTCGCTCACGCCCGGCACGGTTCTCGGCTCGCTCGAGGTCCCCTTCGATCTGGGGGGCGCTCGCGAGTATCTCGTATCGGTCGGAGCGGAGCACGCGCCGGGCACCGGCGGTGCCGCGCATCCCGGCTGGTTGATCCTGCTCGCCAACCTCGCCCTCTCCTCCAACGTCGTGCTCGGCCCGTGGATCCATGTCTCGAGCGACATGCGGCTCTTCGCCACCCTCGTCGACGGGGAGCTCGTTGCAGCACGAACGCGGGTCGCAGCCGAGTACCAACGCAAGGGCCACCGTTACGTCGAGCTCGACGTCGTTCTGCTCGCCGAAGAGGTCCGGCCGGTCGCGGTGATCCGGCATACGGCGATCTACGAGCCCCGCAAGCCGTGAGCTCGCTTGTAACCACGGTTGTCGAGCGGCTCGTCGAAGCGTTCGAGCCTCATCGCGACGTGGGCGCTGGGATAAGGTCCTCTTGCGCATTGGAGCGCATCAGTGGCTCGGTCCGCTACGAGCGGAAGGCTGCCGTCTCGCGCACCAAGGTCTCGGCGAGCTCCAGGACCGCCTGCGACGGGGATGGATCAGCGAGCCACGCGATCACGTAATCGAAGTCCTCGCGCGTTCCGGCACGAGCGAGGGGCACGGCGACGACGTCGGCGGGAACGCGCACCGTGTCTGGGAGGACCCCGACGCCCCAGCCGCGGCGCGCCAGGGACAGCACCGCCTCGGGCGTCGCGTTGCTGAGCCGGATCTGGAGGCGCAGCCCCGTTCGGGTGGCGAGATTCAGGACGTGCCGGGCGACCATGAACTCGGGGGCAAGCATCAGGAGCGGCTCGCCGGCCAGCTCCGTCACCGAGATCGACCGCCGCCGCGCGAAACGGTGCCCGCGGCTCACGACGGCGTTCACGCGCCAGCGCCCGAGCGTCCGGGACGTCATCCCTTCCCCGACCGCCGAGCCCGGCAAGGTCGCCAGATCCACCCGGTGCTCGCGCAGGGCGCGGACGGCGTCGTCGGCATCAAGTGCCGTCACCTCGAGCAACACTGCCTGGTTGCGATCCTGGAATCGTACGATCCCGCGGGCCAGCGCCGGGATCCCGCCGGCGAGGCTCGACATCCTGATCCGGCCGGCGGCGCCTTGGGCGATCGCCACCGCGTCCTCCCGGGCCCGGTCCAGCTCGGCGATCATCCGGCCGGCGGCCGCGGCGACGGATTCCCCGAGGGCGGTGGGAGCCGCGTGGCGGGGGAGCCGCTCGAAGAGCCTTCCGCCGAGCTCGTCCTCGAGCCGGGAGATCCGCCGGGAGAGCGCCGGCTGGGCGACGCGGAGCTCGCGCGCAGCCGCGGTGAAGGTTCCCGCCGCGATGATCGCCCGCACGGCCACGAGGTCCTCGAGGTTCATCTCTCAAAGCATACCCCGAAGGTATAGAAAGCCTAACGAGAAACATTGGACAGGGCCGCCCGCCCTGGGAGAGACTCCTGGATAGCCGTCACGAGGAGGACCAGACGTGAGAGCCCGCCGATCCTGCCTTTCCGTCCCCGGTTCGAGCCCCAAGATGCTCGCGAAGGCCGCCGGCCTGCCCGCCGACGAAGTGTTCTTCGACCTCGAGGACTCGGTGGCCCCGCTAGAGAAGGAAGCGGCTCGCGGCAACGTGATCCAGGCTTTGAAGGAGAACGAGTACAAGGCGCCGACCAAGGTGCTTCGCGTCAACGGCGTCTACACGAAGTGGTGCGCCGGGGATCTCCAGGAGGTCGTGGAAGCGGTCGGCGAGCACCTCGACGCGATCATGATCCCCAAGGTCGAGACGGTCTCCGACGTGAAGTTCGTGTCGAACATGCTCCGGATGATCGAAGACAACCTGGGTTTCACCAAACGGCTCGGGATCGAGGTCCAGATCGAAACCGCGCTCGGCCTGTTGAACCTTCGCGACATCGCGGCGAGCGACGATCGGATCGAGGACCTGATCCTCGGCCCGGCCGACATGAGCGCATCACTCGGGCTGCCGACCGTCACCGCCGGCGAGCCGATCCCCGGCTACGAGAACCTCGACCACTTCCATTACGTGCTCACGCACATCAACATCGCCGCGCGCGCCAACAACCTCCAGGCGATCGGCGGGCCGTACCTGCTGATCCGCGACCTGGACGGCTTCCGCGCCGCCGCGATGCGGGAACGCGCGCTCGGCTACGACGGCAAGTGGGCGCTGCACCCCGACCAGATCAAGATCTTGAACGAGGTTTTCGCCCCCACGCAGGACGAGTTCGACAAGGCGGAGGCCGTCCTCGAGCACTACAAGCACGTGACCGAGGTCGAGCGCAAAGGCGCCGTCATGTTCGGCAAAGAGATGATCGACGAAGCCTCCCGCAAGATGGCCGAGCAGTTCGCCGCGCGCGGACGCGCCGCCGGGATGGAGCGCGTCAAGGGCGTCGAAGAGTTCCTGAAGGGGGACTAACGCTGTCCCCAGTCGTCCCAGAGGATGTCCGGGTCGGAGGGACGCGCCGGTTCGGGCGCTTTCCACTCGGAACCGCCTTCGCTTTCCTGGAGGCGCTCCCTCCACGCGCCCAAAGGATCCGTCTCGGGGACCGCCGCGCCGGCGCCCGCGTTCCCCGGCGCGCCGGCTTCGGTCGGGCCGGGCGGCGCGACGCCGGGCGGCCGTTCCGGGATGATCGCGTACTTGCGACGGAACGCGGCCGGGTCGAGCTTCATCAAGTCGTCCATGATCTCGCTGTGCTTCCGGACCCCAGCGTCGCGCGAGGTGAATTCGCGCCACCATGCCACGTTGCCTTCACGGTCGAGGATCCGCACGAGGTCGCCTCGAGAGTTGCGCCGCACGTCCTGTTCCTGCGCCTCCGAGATCACCAGCGGACGGTTCGGGTCCGGCCCAACCGGACGCATGAGCGGGATGCCGCCCAGCGGGGAGGCGGCTTGCCAGGCAACCCGGCGCATGGTCGTGAGCGAATCCGACTCGATCCGTTCGACCAGGTAAAGCATGGCCGCGATGTCGTTCATGTCCTCCCTCGCACTCGTTGGTTGACCACGTTCTCGGCAACGTTCGAAGATGGTTTCGGCCCACTTCCGTCCCCGATTGAGGGGGACGCCCGACCGCGGGAGCCGCGATGTCCATCGTCCAGCTGACCGAAGACCAGCGCATGATCGTGGATGCCGTCCGCGAGTTCGTGGAGCGGGAGGTCATCCCCGTCGCCGACGAGATGGAGCACAACGACGAATACCCGGAGAAGATCGTCGAGCAGATGAAGGAGATGGGCCTCTTCGGGATGATGGTTCCCGAGGAGTACGGCGGTCTCGGTATGCCGCTGCTCACCTACGCGCTCGTGATCGTCGAGCTCGCCCGCGGCTGGATGACGCTGTCGGGGATCCTCAACACCCACACGATGGGCACGTACTTCATCAAGACGTTCGGGACCGAGGATCAGAAGCAGCGCTTCCTGCCGAAGATGATCACCGGCAATCCGCGGGCCGCCCTGCTCATGAGCGAACCGCACGCGGGCTCGGACGTCCAGGCGATCAAGACCAAGGCCGTGCGCGACGGCGATGAGTACGTGATCAACGGGCAGAAGATGTGGGTCACCAACGGCCTGCGGGCCGGCATCTGCATGACGCTCACGAAAACCGACCCCGAGGCCAAGCCGCCCTACAAGGGCATGTCGATGTTCATCGTCGAGAAAGAGCCCGGCGCCGAGCGCTCCGGCGGCGTCATCGTCGGCAAGAACATCCCGAAGCTCGGCTACAAGGGCGTCGAGACGGTCGAGCTCGCCTTCGACGACCACCGCGTCCCCGCCGCGAATCTCCTCGGCGGCGAGGAGGGCCAAGGATTCATCCACAACATGGGCACGATCGAGGTCGGCCGCGTCAACGTGGCCGCCCGCGCGGTCGGGGTCGCGCAACGCGCGTTCGAGGAAGCGATCCGCTACGCGCAGGGCCGCAAGACCTTCGGCAAGCCGATCGCGCAGCATCAAGCGATCGAGTTCAAGCTCGCGGAGATGGCCACCAAGATCGAGGCCGCGAAGATGCTGATGATCAACTCTGCGGTCCGTAAGGACGCCGGCGAGCGAACCGACCTCGAAGCCGGCATGGCCAAGCTCTACGCGTCGGAGATGTGCTTGGAGGTTTGCACCGACGCGATGCGCATCCACGGCGGCTACGGCTACTCGAAGGAGTTCACCGTCGAGCGGCTGTTCCGCGACGCGCCGTTCTTCCTGATCGGGGAGGGGACGAGCGAGATCCAGAAGCGCGTCATCGGACGCCAGCTCCTCGAGCGGTACAAGGTCGAAGGCTAGTCTCCCGCTCCTCGCGTGAACCGGAGGACCTCGTGACCGAGCCGATCGACGCGCTGCAAGCGGAGACCGCGCGCGCGCAGGCGTTGCTCGCCGGGCTGAGCCACGACGACTGGCGACGCCCGACCCGCTGTCAACCGATGAACGTCCGCGAGCTGGCCGTGCACGCGATGCGTGGCGCCTACCGGATCGTCGAGTTCCTCGGGACGCCCGTCCGCGACGCCGAACCCGAGAAGGACGCGGTCACCTACTTCCGATACGACCCGGTCGCGGTCGGCGTAGGGGTCGTGTCCCGGGCGCAGGAAGAGTCGGCCGCGCGCCCCGCCGACGCCGATCTCGCGAGCGAGTGGGACACCGCTTGGAAGCAAGCGCTCGAGTCCGCGCGCGCGGCGGCTGGAGACGACCCCGTCGTCGCCAGCCCGCTCGGCACGATCCGGCTCCGCGAGTATCTCCGTACCCGATGTGTCGAAGTGACGATCCACATGATGGATCTCGCGGATGCGCTCGGGCGCGAGGCCGACCCGTCCCCGGAAGGCCTCGAAGCCGCCTGCGACGTGTTGCGCGGGCTGCTCGGCACCGACCTGCGCCCGCTCGGGATGGTCGACACGCGCTTCGCGCTCGTCGGCACCGGTCGCGACGAGCTCACCCCGGCCGAGCGAGAGATGCTCGGGCCGCTTTCGGGTTCGTTCCCGCTGCTTCAGTAGATCGAGGAGGTCGACATGGGAGAGGCCCGGCCGTTCGGACGATACTTCGAGGACTTCGAGATCGGCGACGTCTACAAGCACTGGCCCGGCAAGACGATCACGGAGTACGACGATCATCTGTTCTGCATGATCACGATGAACCATCACCCGCTCCACACCAACGCGCACTATGCGGAGTCGCAGACCCAGTTCAAACGAAACGTCGTCGTGGGCAACCTCGTCTACTCCCTCGCGCTCGGCATGAGCGTCCCCGACGTCTCCGGCCGCGCGATCGCGAATCTCGAGGTCGAATCCCTCAAGCACACGTCCCCGATGTTCCACGGCGACACCCTGTACGCGGAGACCAAGGTGCTCGACGTACAGGAATCCAAGTCGAAGGAGGATCGGGGGATCGTCGGCGTGGAGACGCGGGGCTACAACCAGGACGGCGTCGAGGTCCTCTATTTCCGGCGCAAGGTCATGGTGCCGAAGCGCTCCCACCATCCTGAGGAGCAGCCGGGCCGCCCGGCTCCACGAGAGGCCTGATCTCTCTCCGCGGCGCCCTGACGTACACTGCCGCCGGTATGGGGGCCAACGGTTGAACTGGATCGATCTCGTCATCCTCGTTTCGATCGGGCTCGCTCTGTGGTCCGGTCTGGCGCGCGGCGCCTTGCTGCAAGTGTTCTCGTGGGGCGGGTTTTTCGCCGGGCTGCTCCTCGGATCGATCATCGCCCCCCCGATCGTCAACGCGATCAACCCCGACGACGTGACCACGAAGGCTTTCCTCGGGCTCGGCGTCTTCCTCGGGATCGCGTTCCTGTTCGAGGCGCTCGTTGCGGCGCTCGGCCTTACGGTCCGCAAGCGGATCACGAGGATCGGAGCGCGCAAGGTGGACCGGATCCTCGGCGGGATCATCGGCATCTTCTTCGCGCTTGTCGGCGCGTGGTTCCTCGGCTCCACGCTCAAGCGGGGGCCCTCGCCGACGCTCGCGCGCGCGGTCAAGGATTCGACCGTCCTGCGAGCGATCGACGAGGTCTTCCCCCGGCCGCCGGCGATCCTCGCCGAGATCGGCCGCTTCCTCGACCAGTCGGGGTTCCCGGACGTTTTCGCGCAGCTGAACCCGTCGCTCGCTCCCGGTGTCGAGCCTCCGCCGGCATCGCTCGCGAACGACAAGGAGATCCTGGCGGCCGCCGAAGGCACCTACAAGATCGAGAGTGTCGGATGCGGCGGCGTCGTCGACGGCAGCGGTTTCCCGCTCGATCCTCGGCACGTCATCACCGCCGCCCACGTGGTGGCCGGCACGGCGAACCATCGGGTGATCGATCCGCAGGGGGGCTCGATCCGCGGTGTCGTCGTCTTCATCAACACGGACATCGATATCGCGGTGATCCGGGTGTCGTCGACCCCCGATCACATCCTCGATATGACCATCGAGCCGGCGCAGCGGCGCGAGGACGGCGCCGCGATCGGATATCCGGGCGGCGGGAGGCGCAGGATCTCGCCGGCCCGGGTTCGGGCGCGTACTGAGGCCCGCGGCCGCGACATCTACAACCGCAAGCTCGTCTCTCGCGATGTATACGTGCTCTCGGCGAAGGTCATCCAGGGGAACTCGGGCGGTCCGTTCGTGGACGAAGACGGCGTCGTCCGCGGGATGATCTTCGCGGCATCGGCCGACGACCCGAACGAGGCGTACGCGCTCACAGCCACCGAGATCGATCGCGCCTACGACGCCGCGAAGAACCGCACCCGTGCCGTTGCCACCGGCAGCTGCGCCCTCTAGTTTTAGCCCGCTTTCTCTGCCCGCGCGGCGATCTTCGCGGCAAGCCCGCGCGCAACCTTGGGATCCGGCGCCGGGTTCCCCACGCCGACGAGCGAGAAGAGCCCGTTCTTCACTCGCCACAAAATGGCGAGCCCCGGAAGCGGTGTGTCGTCGAGCGTGGAGAAACGGAACGAGAACACCTCTTCCCCGAGATCCTGCATCACGAGCGGGGTGAAGTCTTGGGCCCGGTCCTTCAGCCGCTGGACGTAGAAGTCGAACCCGTCGGCGGCGGCCTTCTCGTCCCTCAAGATGACGGCGAAGGTTCCGTAGAACGCCGAACCCACCGGAGCCTTGTCCTTGTCGGGAACGTAGTTCGCCGTCGCGAACGATGTGATCCAACCGATCTTGAAGCCGAGCTGCGAAAGCCGGATCCTGACTTCGATGTCGGTGACGAACTCCTCGAGCTCGACCTTCGGGCCCAACGACTCGGCGTCGATCTGCGTGCCCGGCGGCGCGTCGGTAGCCGACGGCATTATGCGGGCGAGGTTCTTGGCCGTGAGCGCCGAGCTGCCACCACAGGCGATCAGGAGCGCGCTCACCGCGACGGCAAAGGATCGGTGCTTCATAGCGCTGATAATAGGGTTTCCCGCAAGGACTACACTGAAGGCATGCCGACCCGTCCCTACGCGATCGTCCACTATCACGAGATCGGCCTCAAGGGCCGCAACCGCTCGCTGTTCGAGAACATCCTCGTGCGCAACCTCACCACCGCCCTGACCGGGACCGGTGCGGCGAAGCCGCGGAAACTTCCGGGTCGGGTCCTGATCGCTCTGGAGCCCGGAGCCGACCGCGAGTTGGTTGCCGAACGGTTGTCGCGGGTCTTCGGCGTGGCGAATTTCGGACTCGGGGTCGGCGGCCGGCTCGACCCGGACGCGCTCGGAGAGGTGGCGTGGTCCGTCGTGCGCGAGCGCGATTTCGAGTCGTTCGCCGTGCGCGCCAGGAAGGCGCACTCCGTTTTCGCCCTCTCGTCCCGTGAGATCAACGAGAAGGTCGGCGCCTATCTCCTCGAACGTAGCGGCAAGCGCGTCAACCTGTCGGAGCCCGATCTGACCTGTCACATCGAGATCGTTGGAGACCTCGTCATCGTGTACGCGGATCGGCGCAAGGGGGCTGGTGGGCTGCCGGTCGGTTCGTCCGGCAAGGTCGTCGCGCTCATCTCGAGCGGCATCGACTCGCCCGTGGCCGCCGCTCGCATGATGCGTCGCGGTTCTCGTGCCGTGTTCGCGCATTTCCATTCGCAGCCGTACACCGACGCCTCGAGCGCGCGTCAGGTTGCCGAGATCGTCGAGATCCTCACGCGCCACCAGTACGCGACGACGCTCTACCTGCTTCCGCTGGCGCCGTCGCAGAAGATGATCGCGGCGGAGTGTCCCGAGCCGCTCCGCACGCTCCTGTACCGCCGCATGATGATGCGCATGGCCTCCGAAGTCGCTCGCAGAGAAAGCGCGGGCGCGCTCGTTACCGGCGACTCGCTGGGACAGGTGGCGTCACAAACGCTCGAGAACCTCCGTGCCGTCGAGGACGCAGCGGATCTCCCGGTCCTCCGTCCGCTCGTCGGGCGCGATAAGGAAGAGATCGTCGACGAGGCCTCGATGCTCGGCACGTTCGGCGTTTCGAGTGCGCCCTGTCAGGAAGCGTGTGTTCTCTTCGAGCCGAAACGGCCTGCGACGAAGGCCACTATCGAGCAGGTGCGCGCCGCCGAAAGCAAGCTCGACCTGGATGCCTTCGTCACCGAGGCGATCGCCGGCGCCGAGGTGCGTACGTTCCGCTTTCCCTGACCACTCCGAGTAGTTCTAGCTGCGGCGTTGTTTTTCCCACTCTCGCCGGGTAGCCTTACCGACCTTACCTCGGAGGATCCGATGCCTTCCCCTAGGAACACCTCTCGAGGCGGTGCAACGAATGCCGCCGAACGACCGTATTCCTCTCCCTCACTTGAGGTGCTCGGCGAATTGGAAGTATCGAACTCCCTTTCCGCGCTCGAGGCGCGCCTCGACTCGATCGAGCTCGACATCGCGCGCGTCGTCACCATTCGCGAAGAGGACTCGCGCCGCATCTCCGGCGAGATGCAAGTGATGCGCGCGCGCGTCGAGGATGCCCTCACTGCCGTCACCGATACCGCGCAAGATCTGCGCGACGCTTGGGTTGGGATCGACACGCGCATCGCCGAGCTCATCGACTCCCGCTTCGATGGTCAGCAGACCTCTGTCGACGCCATCCGCGCGCAGCTAGCGCAAGGACTCGAAGCGACGCGAATGGCGGTCGAAGCCGCGGAGGCACGGCTGCACGGCGAGGTCGAAGCGCTCTCCGGTACGAGCGTCGAGCAGGTGCGTGCGATCAGCGATCTCGTCGAGCAGGCGCGTTCCCGTGCCGATGAGGTCGTCGCCGAGGTCGAAAGCCGCGTCGGCGAGGCGCTCGCAGGGACCCGCGCCGACAACGGTTCCTTCGGGGAGGAGCTTGGGGCAGTCGCCTCGCAGCTCCGCGACGAGATGGCCGGACGCGAGAAGGCGTACGAGGAACGGATCAGCGCGATGGCCGAGCGGGTCGGCTCGATCGCCTCGTCGTTCGACACGCTCATGGGCAAGGTCGCGGTCGACGAGGCGCGACTCGCCGGCGGACGGGCCGGCACCGACGGGAGCGTTGCCGTCCTGACCCAGCAGATCCGCGCGCTGGAGAATCGAGTTGCGGGCCTCGCCGAGACGGTGGCAAGCACGGCGACCGAGCGGGTCGAAGCGATGCAGGGGCAGGTGACCGAAGTGCGGGAGGCGATCCTTCGGGTAGCCGAACGGGTCGGGTCCACCGCGTTCCTCACCCGCCGGGTCGCCGACCTCGAGGTCCGGCTGGCCGAGCTGAATGCGAAGCTCGACCGGACCCCGGCGATCTAGTTCTTCTTCGCGGACTTCGCTTTCACCGCCGGCTTCGCAGCCTTCTTCTTCGGAACCGCGCTGTGCTTCGCGGCTTTCGCCGATCCCGGCAAGAAGCTGACCGATCCGGCTCCCGGCGCCATGATCGTCTCGCCTCCGTCGGTCCAGCGAACCTTGATAAGGCTTCCGAGGGTCTCGACCAAGGTGCCTTCCCTCCGGCCGCCCCCGACCTTCGATCCTTCGACGACGACTCGATCACCAGGCTTGGGCATTGACCGATCCTCCCTGCTCAGCACACGTTTTCGCGGAAGCTCGTGCCGGTTGCCTTCTCACGAGCGAGGGCTATACTATCCCTCTGCCGTCCACTGGGGACGGTGACACACCTCCTGGACACCAACCTTAGGGATAAGGGTGGAGTCTGGGCTGTCTGCGCCTTGAAAACTGCATAGCGAGAGACAGCTGAAGCTCGAGTTCTCGGGTAAGCGAGACTCGGGCCACGCAAAGAGCGGACTCCTTTGAAATGCCTTGCAAAGAGATCAAACGCCTGTTGCCCCGGAGGTAGCTCTTCGGAGCAAACTTCGGTGGTCGCAGGAGTGACCTCGATGGAGGGTTTGATCCTGGCTCAGGATGAACGCTGGCGGCGTGCCTAATACATGCAAGTCGAGCGATCGGACTCGGGGTAGCAATACTCCGAGTTACGGAGCGGCGAACGGGTGAGTAACACGTGAGCAACCTGCCTCAGAGACGGGGATAACGCTGGGAAACCAACGCTAATACCCGATGACCCTGCAGTGGGACATCCCGCAGCAGGCAAAAGGTTGGGCAACCTTCTGCTCTGAGAGGGGCTCGCGGCCTATCAGCTTGTTGGCGGGGTAACGGCCCACCAAGGCTATGACGGGTAACTGGCGTGAGAGCGCGATCAGTCACACCGGGACTGAGACACGGCCCGGACTCCTACGGGAGGCAGCAGTAGGGGATCTTGGACAATGGGCGAAAGCCTGATCCAGCGACGCCGCGTGGGGGACGAAGGCCTTCGGGTTGTAAACCCCTGTTGTTGGGAAAGAAGCCGGGCTTCGCCCGGTGACGGTACCCAACGAGGAAGCCCCGGCTAACTACGTGCCAGCAGCCGCGGTAAGACGTAGGGGGCGAGCGTTATCCGGATTCACTGGGCGTAAAGGGCGCGCAGGCGGTTACGTAAGTCCGGCGTGAAATCCCACGGCTTAACTGTGGAACTGCGTCGGATACTGCGTTGACTTGAGGATGGTAGAGGCCATTAGAACTAGCGGTGTAGCGGTGAAATGCGCAGATATCGCTAGGAATGCCGGTGGCGAAGGCGGATGGCTGGGCCACTCCTGACGCTGAGGCGCGAAAGCTAGGGGAGCGAACCGGATTAGATACCCGGGTAGTCCTAGCCGTAAACGGTGGGTGCTAGGTGTGGGGGTCGCAAGACTTCCGTGCCGCAGCTAACGCATTAAGCACCCCGCCTGGGGAGTACGGCCGCAAGGCTAAAACTCAA
>JBBDRM010000002.1 GCA_040905475.1 Actinomycetota bacterium | reverse complement strand
GGTTTGCTGAGTTCACAAGCAGGATCAGCCGCGCGTTCTTGATGACTGCGTCGTTGGGCCGCTCGTACTCAATGATCTGTCCGATGTAACTGGTGTGCAGCGCACCACGCTTGCACTCGATGATGCACGTTCTGCCGTGGCGATCGATGCCAAGGAGGTCGAGGCGCCCACGATCGATCCGGAATTGGCGCCCCCTGGGATGGGCGCGTATGGGCTCGCCTAGAACCTCGCTAAGCCACTTCGGCCGCTGATCGAGAAAGATCTCCATGTCCTGCTCAAGCAGTGGTCGTCCAAAGGCGTGGACGTCCGCTGTTAGTTCCCCACGCTGTCCCAAACTTGGCGGACGACCGGCAAGGGAGGGAGACCAGATTGGGCTGGGCTTCCGCTCGAAGGAAGCCCACTCGGGGAGCTCGATCCATGTCACGCCGATTCGTTCGAGGAAAGCTCGCACTGGACGGTCTGATGGTCCGGAGATCAAGAGGGCGCGCTGTCCCTGACGCTTCAGCGCCCAACGATGAAGGAAGTCCCCGAATTCGGCCCGATGCGGGCGACCGGGAAACACCGCCCAATCGACAGATCTCTTGCGGCGGAAAGACGCGACGCCATCGGTCAGGGTGACGCCAGCTCCACCGAGGTCGGCAAGTAGCGGATCGATCGCTTGGGTCATCGCCCAGAAGCTACCACGCGCGGCATATCAGCAAGGAGGAATCCTTTGCCCAATCTTACGTTCAACTTAAGCACCGGGAGGAACATGTATGAGTCGTCTTGAGTCACTCGCAGTCGGTGGGTACTTCCCCACGCCGCCCGAAGTGGTATCCCGGATCGCAGCGATGATCCGTCCCGCAACGCACGGAGGCCGTGTCGCCGTGCGCCTCATCGACCCCTGCGCGGGCACCGGTGCGGCCCTCCAGCAACTCGCCACCGTGATCGGTGGCGAGACCTACGGCGTCGAGCTCGAAGCCGACCGGTACGAGGAAGCCGCAGACGTCCTCGACCACGCGCTCCCCGGGAACGCACTTGCAGCACGGATCGAGGAAGGCGGGTTCTCCTGCCTCTTCCTCAACCCGCCCTACGACATCGACCTGGACGCGCGACGGCTGGAGCACACGTTCCTCACCGCGATGTCGAAGGTGCTCCGCCCCGGCGGACTGCTGATCTACATCGTGCCGCAACGCCGGCTGGCGACGTCAGCGCGCTACCTCGCGGGTCACTACCGCGACCTCGCCTGCTGGCGCTTCCCGGACGGCCTCCACGAACGCTTCGAGCAGGCGGTCCTGTTCGGGACGCTGCGCGAGGCGCCCGTATCCGACGCTGCTGTGCGGGCGACAGTTGAGGCGTGGGCGTCGAGTCCGCTACCCGAACTGCCGGTGGCCGGCGCCATGAATCAGCCGCGCACGCTGCCGGTACTCCCCGCCGGAGACGTGCTGTTCACGTCATTCAACTTCGACGCGGTGGAGGCCGCCGTCGAAGCACGCCGCTCTGGGGTCTGGACGCACGCCGCGCTCATCGAGCGGCTCTGGCCACCAGAGGAGCGAAAGGTCCGGCCGCTGATGCCGCTCCGGCGAGGACACCTCGCCGTGATGGTCGCGGCGGGATTCCTCGACAGCGTCGTGCTCCATTCCGGGCAGCAGCGTCTGCTCGTCAAGGGACGCACGTACAAGGAGTCGATCTCCGTCTACTCACCTGACCCGGACGTCGAAGTCGAGCGCGAGGTGATGCGGACGTCGGTCGCGGTGCTCAACCTCCGCACCGGCGACGTCGAGGTGATCGACACCGGCGCAGCGGACACGCCCGCGCGATGACGACGCTCCCCGAACTCCTCACCGAGCACGGTGAGGCGATCACGCGCGCGGTCCTGCGCGCCTATCCGCCGGTCTACACGGCACGCACGCGCGATGACTGGGGCTTCGACCTCACCAAGCTCAAGCGGAGGCCGATGGGAGCGCAGGGGGACGCGATCCGCGCCGCCGCCGTCTCACTCCAGCGTCATCGCGGCACCAACGTGGTCGGCGAGATGGGCACGGGCAAGACGATGATCGGAGCATCGGCAGCCTACGTCGCTGGGTTCCGGCGCGTCCTCGTCCTGTGTCCGCCGCATCTGACGCGCAAGTGGGTGCGGGAGGTGCAGGAGACAGTGCCGCTCGCCGAGGCGGTGATCGTCAACACGATCAGCGACCTCCGACGGCTCCGACTGGATCATCGGTGGCCGCTGTTCGTGATCCTCTCGCGCGAGAAGGCGAAGCTCTCGTACCGCT
>JBBDRM010000001.1:45989-65251 GCA_040905475.1 Actinomycetota bacterium | reverse complement strand
GTGGTCACGCGAAGCGTCTCCACCCCTACCTCCTCATCCGCCGCCGGCCGCCGAGGCTGAAGCCGGTCGGCTTCCCTTCTTCGTCGCGCAGGGCGTGTCCCGTGATCTTCATGAACACGTCGTCGAGCGTAGGCGGCGACACGGCAATACGCGCGTCGAGCCCTGCCTCTTCGATCACACGGAGCGCCTCGGGCAGCACCTCACGGGCTCCGTTCTTCATGTTGGCGATCACCGTCCGGTCCGCCTCGCGCACCGCTGCAAGTCCCTCGATCCCGCGCAAGATCGCAGCGCCGCGGTCGATCAGCTCCCGGAGGGCGTCGGGGTCGTCGGTCGTGAACGAGAGCGACAGCACCTCGCCGCCGAGCTCCGCCTTCATCGATGCCGGGCTCCCCTCGGCCACGATCATCCCGTGGTCGATGACGGCGAGCCGCTCGCACAGCGTGTCGGCCTCCTCCATGTACTGGGTCGTGAGGAACACGGTCGTCCCGTCGCGGTTCAGGCGCTGCAGCTCGTCCCACATCGCGCGCCGGTTCTGCGGGTCGAGCCCGGTCGTAGGCTCGTCGAGGAATAACAGCTTCGGCCGGTGCATCAGCGCCTGCGCGAGGTCGAGACGCCGACGCATCCCTCCCGAGTAGAAGCCTGCGCGCCGGTGGGCCGCCTCGGTCAGGCCGACCAGCTCGAGCAACTCGTCCGCGCGCCGAAGGGCGTCGCGCTGGGCGAGGTGGTACAGACGGCCGGACAGCACGAGGTTCTCCCGGCCGGTCAGGTCTTCGTCGACGCTGACGTCTTGGGCTGCGTAGCCGATCACCTCGCGGATCCGCCGGTCGTCGCGCCCGAGCGTGTGCCCGGAGATCACCGCCCGCCCTTCGGTCGGTGGGATCAGGGTGACGAGCATCTTGATCGTGGTGCTCTTGCCCGCGCCGTTCGGTCCGAGGAAGCCGAAGAACTCGCCCTCTCCGACCGCGAAATCGATCCCGCGAACGGCCTCCGTGCCGTCGGGATAGACCTTCCGGAGCCCCTCGACCTCGACCAGCGCGCTCACGAGACTTCTTTGAGCTCTCGCTTGAGGTCGTTGATCTCATCCCGCAAACGAGCGGCGTACTCGAAGCGTAGCTCCTTGGCGGCTTCGCGCATCTCCTCCTCGAGCGCTTGGATCAGCCGCGGAAGCTCGTCGCGCGGCACGCCGGTAAGGTCCCGCGACGCCCGCTTGCGCTTGCCGGTCCTGTACGGCGTCGGCGCCTCGGCGGCGAGCCCGGCCGATTGGAGGATGTCGGAGACCTTCTTCCGGATGGACTGGGGATCGATCCCGTGCTCCTTGTTGTAGCTCACCTGCTTGTGCCGCCTTCGGTTCGTCTCGGAGAGGGCCTTCCGCATCGAGTCGGTGACCTGGTCGGCGTACATGATCACCTGGCCCGACACGTTCCTCGCCGCGCGGCCGATCGTCTGGATCAGCGAGGTCTCCGAGCGCAAGAAGCCTTCCTTGTCGGCGTCGAGGATCGCGACGAGCGACACCTCGGGCAGGTCGAGGCCCTCGCGAAGGAGGTTGATCCCGACCAGGCAGTCGAACTCACCAAGCCGCAGGTCGCGCAGGATCTCGATCCGCTGGATCGTGTCGATCTCGGAGTGCAGGTACCGCACGCGGATCCCCATCTCGAGCAGGTAGTCGGTGAGGTCCTCGGACATCTTCTTCGTCAGCGTCGTCACGAGCACGCGCTCCCCCGCCTCGGCCCGCTTGCGGACCTCTTCGATGAGGTCGTCTACCTGACCCTTGGTGGGTTTCACGATCACCTCGGGATCGATGAGTCCCGTCGGCCGTACTACCTGCTCGACGACGTTGCGCGATATGGAAAGTTCGTACGCGCTCGGCGTGGCGGAGAGGAACACGACCTGGTTGACCTTCTCGGTGAACTCCTCGAAGCGGAGCGGCCGGTTGTCGAGCGCACTCGGGAGTCGGAAGCCGTGGTCGACGAGCGTTTCCTTCCGGCTCTTATCGCCCTCGTACATCCCGTGCAGCTGCGGCACCGTCACGTGCGACTCGTCGATGATCACGAGGAAGTCGTCGGGGAAATAATCGATCAGCGTGAAGGGCGCCTCGCCGGCGGATCGGCCGTCGATGTGACGCGAGTAGTTCTCGATCCCCGAGCAGAACCCGACCTCACGCATCATCTCCAGGTCGTAATTGGTGCGCATCCGCAACCGTTGCGCCTCGAGCAGCTTGTTCTCGGACTCGAGTTGCTTCAGGCGCTCGTCGAGCTCGGTTCGGATCGTCCGCTGCGCGCGCTCCATCCGCGCTTGGCTCGCCACGTAGTGGCTTGCGGCGAAGACGCTCGTGTCGCCGACCTCGCCGATCACCTCGCCGGTGATCGTGTCGATCTGCAGCATGCGCTCGATCGTGTCCCCGAACAGCTCGACGCGGAGGATGTGCTCCTCGTAGGCGGGGAAGATCTCGATGGTGTCGCCCCGGACGCGGAACTTCCCGCGCGCCAGGTTGAAGTCGTTCCGTCCGTACTGCATGTCGACCAGGCGCTGCTTGATGAACTCCATCGGAACGTCGACGCCCTGGACGAGCCGGAGCAGATGGGCCTCGTACTGCTCGGGCGAACCGAGCCCGTAGATGCACGACACGCTGGCGACGATCAGCACGTCCCGGCGCTGCAGGAGCGCCGCGGTGGCCGAGTGCCGCAGCCGGTCGATCTCGTCGTTGATCGACGAATCCTTCTCGATGTAGGTGTCGGTCTGGGGGACGTACGCCTCGGGCTGGTAATAGTCGTAGTACGAGACGAAGTACTCGACGGCGTTGTGCGGGAAGACCTCCTTGAACTCGTTGCAGAGCTGGGCGGCGAGCGACTTGTTCGGCGAGATCACCAGCGTCGGCTTCTGGACCCGCTCCACCGCGCACGCGGCCGCGAAGGTCTTCCCCGATCCCGTCACGCCGAGCAGGGTCTGGTAGTCGTACCCCTTCAGGATCCCGTCTGCGATCGCGTCGATCGCCTTCGGCTGGTCGCCGGAGGGAGCGAAATCGGAAACCACCTTGAAAGGGGGCACTGAGATAATCCTAACGCCGGGGTGCGACGCCGTTATGCCTGGCCATGGCCGCGGATGGCCGACTGCGTCGGTAGCGACTACCTTGTCGGCTGTGACATCCGAAACCGGCTTCGCGTCCGTCCTCGGCGGGCGTCTTTGGTACGAGGTCGCAGGCGAAGGCGCGCCGGTGGCGCTCCTGCACGGCGGCCTGTGGGATGCCCGCATGTGGGACGATCAGTTCGAGTCCCTCGCCGAACGGTGCCGGGTGGTCCGCTACGACCTGCGGGGGTACGGGCGGTCCGACCGGCCCGAGGCCGAGTACTCGCATTCCGACGACCTCGCCGGCCTGCTCACCCATCTGAAGATCAAGCGGGCGGCGCTGGTGGGGCTCTCGATGGGCGCAGCCGTCGCCGTCGATTTCGCGCTCGAGTACCCCGATCGGGTCGACGCGCTCGTGCTGGCCTCGCCGGGCCTCGGTGGATACGAGTTCTCCAAGGATCTCGACCGCCGGTACAAGAAGGCGGAGGCCGCGCTCGAGAAGGGTGACATCCAGCGCGCCGCGGAGCTCGAGCTCGAGATCTGGGCGCCGGTCCGCTCGGCCACCGGACCCGACCTCCGCATCAAGGAGATCGCGATGGACAACGCCCATCAGGTCGCCTTGGATCCCGCCCTCCGGCGCCGCCCGGATCCTCCGGCGCTCGACCGGCTCGGCGAGATCTCGGTCCCCACGCTTGTGGTCTCAGGGGATCAGGACCTGCCCGACGTGGAACGCATCGCGGAGCTCATCATGTCCCGCATCCCCGGCGCCCGGCGTGCCGTCATGCAAGGCGCGGATCACGTCGTCAACATGCGACGGCCCGCAGATTTCACCGCCCGGCTGCTCGGCTTCCTCGACCACATCTTCTAGCCCGCCGCGGCGTCACGTTCCGCGTCGTCCCGGCGCAGCGCTCGAGTAGCGGGAGCCAGAACTGCAAGGCCGAGCCCGGCCGCGATCGCGCCGCCGACGGCGATCGCAGGTCCGGCCCCGATCCCGTCGGCCATCGCGGTGACCCCCACGGCGCCGGCCAGGTCGAAGAGCTCGGCGATGGCGGCCATCAGCCCGAAGACGCGCCCGCGCGCCTCGTCCGGCACCCGTTCGGCGACGGTGGTCTCGACGTAAAGGACCGTCCCCGAGAACGAGGCCCCAACGAGGAACATCAACACCATCAGCGGCGCGAAGCCGGGGCGGAGCGCCAGGAAGCCGAGCGCCGCCGATCCCAGCGCGGCGGCGCCGAGCGCAGGGCCGCGCCGCACGCGCCTCCCCCGGCGCGCGAGCAAGTAGGCGCCGAGCGCCGTTCCGAGTCCGCTGGCGCCGAGAAGAACCCCGTACGTGCCGGCTCCTCGACCGAGCGACTCGCGAACGTACACGATCATCGCGGCGAACGTTCCGGCGTAACCGAAGAGCACGACCGAGTCGAAGAGAACGATCGAACGCAACAGCCGGTCGCCGAAGAGGAGCCGCCCGCCCTCGGCGAGGTCGCGGCGCACGTCGGCCAGCCCGGTCGGCCGGCCGCGAACGGATCCGCGCACGCCCAGACCGATGAGGAGCGCGGCAGACACGAGGAACGTGCCGGAGTCGACGAAGAACGCGTTCCGCGCGCCCACGGCGAGCACCGCGAGACCGCCGAGCGCGGGACCGATGGTGTGCATGATCTGATGCGTGACCTCGCCCAGCGCCACGGCTTGAACGAACTGCTCGCCGGGCACGACCGTGGGGATCAGCGCTCGCCGGGCCGGACGGAAAACGGGTCCGAAAAGCCCCGAGGCGAACGAGATCGCGTACGCCTGCCCGACGGTGTCGGTGAACGGCAACAACGCCACGAGGGCCGCGCGGGCGATGTCGCAGATCACCATCATCAGCCGGCGATCGACGCGATCGGCGATCACGCCCGCGATCGGTCCGAGGGTGAGCCAGGGGATCGCGCGGAGACCGAGGGCGAAACCGACGGCGAGCGCCTCGCCGGTTAGGTCGTGGACGTAGACCGCCAGCGCGATGAAGGTGATGAACGATCCGGCGTCCGAGACGACATCGGCCAGCCACAACCGCCGGTAATCGCGGATCTTGAGGACCGAAAAGACCGATGAAGTCTCTCGGGACGTCACAGCGGTCGGCGGCCGGAGAAGCCGGTGTCGATCGGATGCCACCAGGAGACGGCGTCTTCGCCCAGCCGCCAGCAGAGGTAGATCTCTTCCCCCTCCCGCTCGGCCGGGAAGTCGATCAAGCCGGCCTCGGGATCGCGCACGACGATGCCGAGCTGCTGGATCTCGACGCCCACCCGGCCGGCTTCCTGCGACGCCTCGAGATATTCCTTCCCGGCTCCGCCGCCGCCGTTGTGCGTCGTTGCCTCCATCACCTCGTCGTGGCGTTCCGACATGACCCGCTGCGCGTCGCGAAGGCGCTCGAGCATCTGGCCGAGCGCCGGCAGGAGCTCGTTGGCCTCCTCCACCGTGTAGCGGCGATCGGTCATCGGATCACCGCCGGAACCTGCTCGAGCGACCGCACGACCGGCGAGGCCCGGAAGCTCGCGTGGACGCCGCGCCGATCGACGAGCACGGCGCCCATCCCGAGAGCGAGCGCCGGCTCGACGTCGATCCGCGGGTTGTCTCCGACGTACGTCACGCGCTCGGGTGATACATCGAGCCGGTCGAGGGCAAGGCGGAAGATCTTCGGGTCTGGCTTCTCGATGCCTTCGTCGCCGCTCACCACGACGACCGACATGAGCGGCAAGATCCCGAGCCGTTCGAGCAGCGTCGTCAACCAGCTCTCGAAGTTCGACACGATGCCGAGCGCGTAGCCGGAGGCGGCCAGGTCGCGCAATGCCGGGAGCGCGTCGGGGAAGAGCGCGTAGTGCTCGGGCTTCGAGAACTCCTCGTACAGGTGCGTCGCGTGCGCGGCGTCGGGGTCGGACACCCCCAGCTCCGCGAGCAGCCGGATGTAGATCTCGGTCCAGAACGTGCGCGATCGCTCGGCCGACGTCGAGAAATGCTCGCGATTGACCACCAGATCGTCCATCGCGCGGAACACGCTCGCGAGCGCGTTGTTGATCCAGTGCGGGTCGTGGTCGGAGACCTGGAGCCCCCGGGCTTCGAGCAGCCGAACGATGAGTTCAGGGAAAGAGGGCTCGGGACGGAGGAGCGTCTCACCGGCGTCGAAGAGCACGGCATCGAAGCGGCGCATGCCGCGCATTCTAGCTAAGGGCGGGAATCGCCCTCGCAGCTTACGGCCAGGGGAACGCTCTGATCGCGACCCATTGCGGGATCGAGGAATGTTGCCAGGACCAGAACGACAAGCCGACCGAGCCACGCATGCGCGCCTCGTTCATGAAGCGCCGCAAGGCAGGCGGTTTCGGCCGCCCCTTCGGACCGCCCTCGGGTCCCATGTCGTACACCTGCCCGATCGGAGCGACGGGACGGTTGTAGCGCTTCAGATAGGAAACGGCGTCCGCGGTGGCCTTCGCAGGATCGACGCCGCCCCAATAGACCATCGGAGCGACGGCATCGAACCTCGGGACGAGGTGGTACGGGTAGAACCGGACCGTGTAGCTGTTCGGTCTCGGCGGAACGAGGATCATGAAGGCCTCGGGCGCACCCTTCCGGACCGTGTCGATGTACTGCTTCACGGCCTTGGTCGACAATTTCGTCCCCTCAGCCCGAGTCTCGATGTCGGCCGCGAATCCGTCGACGCGATGCCCGTTGACGACGGTTCGGACCATCGCGATCGTCCTGCGAGCATCGGCTGCAGGATTTCGCAGATACGGGAAGTACCAGGGGATCACCTTCAGTCCGGCGGCGTGCGCGACGGGAAGGATCTTCAATACGTCGGGCCACGTGTCCAAGCCCGAGCGCGTCGTACCGGCCCGGACGTAAAGATGCGTCAGTCCGTACGCCTTCGACACGTCGACGATCTTCTGGACGTTCCCGCCCATGATCAGATCGAACTCGTAGATCCACATCCCCTTGCCGGCGATCGGGATCGAGGGGGAAGGCGTGGCGCTCGGCATCGCCGCGACGTCCGCGGCGTGAGGAGCCGGCGCGGCGACGACCTTCGCGGCGGTCTGCTTGGCCGCCGGCCTCGCTCCCGCCGTCGGCGAAAGGATCGGCGTCGATGCGCCGGAGGAAGCCGCCACCACGTCGACGTTCGATCTGCGATCTCCGGTCACGGCGATCCCGAACGCGAACGAGAAGATGTTCGTGGCGGCGATAATGAACGACAGCAGCAGTCGTTTGCTTGGTTTGTCGATGAACATGAGGTCGCTCCCCCGAGCGGCGGTTGCGACACGATAAGCGGCAGGAGGACCCGAGTAAACGACCCAGGTGGCCTATGTTTCAATCGTGCGTTCGTCCCCCTCGGTTCGCTTCGAGGCGATCCCAAACCCGATCTACCTGAGCGACCAAGTCCTCCATCGAGCCGTCGTTCGCGATCACGATATCGGCGACGGCGGCCCGCTCCGCGTGCGGCATCTGCGCAGCGATACGAGCATCGGCATTCGCTTCGGTCATCCCACGCAGGCTCAGAAGGCGATCACGTTGGAGGTGCGGGTCCGAGGCGACGACGACGATGACGTCGAACATGTCCGCCGCCCCGACCTCGGCCAGCAACGGGACGTCGACGACCACGATCTCATCCGAGCCGGATAGCTCCTCGAGGCGGTCGGCGATGCGGCGCATCACCTCCGGGTGCGTGATCTCGTTCAGTAGGGCGAGTTTCGTCCGGTCGTTGAAGACGATCTCACCGAGCGCGACACGGTTGATGCTCTTGTCGGGAAGCAGCACATCGGGTCCGAAGTGCTCGACGATCTTCGACCAGGCGGGCGTCCCAGGGTCGACGATGTCCCGTGCGATCTGATCCGCATCCACGAGCACCGCCCCGCGGTCGACGAGCAGCTGCGCGACGGTCGACTTGCCGCTCGCGATCCCGCCCGTCAGTCCGACGAGCAGCAGGGCGTCACCCTTCTTGCTGGGAGCGCCGCTTCAGGTCGGCGACGATCGCCTCGATCGTGTCCTCGCCGAGAGCGGCGGCGTGCGATGGCTGCTCCCCCTCTTCCGGCTTGGCGGTCTCGACTTCGGGCGCGAGCGCCGCTTCGAGCACGTCCTCGCCAGAGACGTCGGCCACTTCGGGCGCCTTCTCTTCCTCGTCGGTCTCGAGCTCGATCTCGTCGGGCACCGGCTCGGCGCCCTCGGGACTGGCCTGCTTGATCGAGAGCGAGATGCGGCGCCGGTCGGAGTCGACCTCGATGATCTTCACCTGAACCGGCTGGCCGACCGTGACGACCTGTTCCGCCGTCTCGACGTGGCGTTCGGCGAGCTCGGAGATATGGACGAGACCCTCGACGCCGTCGGCGACGCGAACGAACGCGCCGAACGGCACGAGCTTGGTGACCTGACCGTCGATGACTTCGCCCGGCTGGTGCAGCCGCGCGAACTGCCGCCACGGATCCTCCTGCGTCTTCTTGAGCGACAGTGAGATGCGCTCGCGCTCGAGATCGACGTCGAGCACTTCGACCTCGACCTCCTGACCGACCTGCACGACCTCGCTCGGATGCTCGACGTGGCGCCACGACAGCTCGGATACGTGCACGAGGCCGTCGACGCCGCCGAGATCAACGAACGCGCCGAAGTTCACGATGCTCGAGACGGTGCCCTTGCGTACCTCGCCCTTCTGCAGCTCCTCGAGGAACTTCTTGCGCCCTTCCGACTGCGCTTCCTCGAGGTACTTCCTGCGCGACAGAACGACGTTGTTCCGGTTGCGGTCGAGCTCGATGATCTTCGCTTCGATCTTCTTACCGACGAACGGGTGAAGATCGCGCACGCGGCGGAGGTCGACGAGCGACGCCGGCAAGAAGCCGCGCAGCCCGATGTCGACGATGAGGCCGCCCTTGACGACCTCGATCACGGTGCCGGTCACGATCCCTTCGTCGTTCATGACCTTCTCGATCTGCCCCCAGGCACGCTCGTACTGCGCCTTCTTCTTGGAGAGGATGAGACGGCCTTCTTTGTCTTCCTTTTGGGTGACGAGGGCTTCGATCTCCTCGCCGATCTGAACGACTTGCCGCGGGTCGGTGTCGTGCTTGATCGTGAGCTCGCGGGCGGGGATCACACCCTCGGACTTGTATCCGATGTCGAGGAGGACCTCATCCTTGTCGACCGACACCACCTTGCCGGCAACGATGTCACCCTCGTCGAAGTTCTTGATCGAGTCTTCGTAAGCCTTCGCAAGCTCTTCGGGGCCGCCGATGTCGTTCTGCGTTACTTGGCCTTGCTCAACCGTGTCGCGTTCGGGCACGAACGAACCAATCCTTTCCCGGGGAACCGTACCTGTCGTCCCCTTGTTCAATTACCCGCGGGCGCGGCGACAAGGGTCCGGACTGCGTGCCTCGCTCCTTCCAAGGCAACCGATACGGCCTCTGACGTGCCACAACAGGCGCGGGGAGTCTAGACCGGGTTCCCGCAGGCCGTCAACGGAGACGAACAAATCAGGCGCTGCCCTGGAAGCAGGACCAGGCCCCTTCTGACCTGCGAGATGACACGGGAGAACTATTCATCGGCTGCCATCCTGCCCCGACCCCTGAGGTGCCGGGCGATGGAGCCCGGAAGAACCCGCGCAGCCGGGCACCGACGAAGGGAGCTATTCGATGCGGAAGGTATGGATCGCCCTCCTCGCGGTCGGCGTCGTCGCCGGCGCTCCGTGGGCCTTGACCCAGGCCATCTTCTCCGACTCCGCGGCCGTGGCGTCGAACGCATTCTCGACCGGTAACGTGGATATCTCCTCGAGCCCGACCTCGGCGCTCGTCAGCTTCTCGGGCATGGCCCCGGGCGACAAGGTCACCGCTCCCATCACGATCTCGAACGCCGGGACGCTCCAGCTCCGGTACGCGATGACGACCTCGATCAGCGGAAGCACGACCCTGTCCGACGGTTTGACCCTCACCGTCAAGAGCGGCGTCACCACCTGCTCGAACGCGGGATTCGGCACGGACGGTTCTCAGGTATACACGGGCTCGTTGACCGCCGGGGCCATCGGCGACACGGCGCAGGGGTCGCAGGCAGGCGACCGGACGCTCAACGCGTCGGCGAGCGAGGCGCTGTGCTTCCAGGTGCAGCTGCCCACCTCGGCGACCAACTCCCTGCAGAGCCTGTCCGCCACAGCGACGTTCACCTTCGGCGCCGAGCAGACGGCGAACAACTAACCCGGCGAATGGTGGGGGGGGGGGGGGGGGGGGCCCCCCCCCCCCCCCCACCACAGCCCTCGAGGAGGGATCGTGCTCGGAAAGATCGTGGTGCGGATCGTAGGAGGCGCCGTGGCCGTGATGGCCATCGGCGCCGTCGCCGTGCTCGCGCTCGCGTTCATGCCGACCCTCTTCGGCGCCGAGGCGCTGATCGTCACGAGCGGCAGCATGGGCGGCACGGCACCCATCGGGTCGGTCGCGGTGACGCGGCTCGTCGACGCCAGGGCCGTCTCGGTCGGCGACGTGATCACCTTCCGCCACGTCGGAGCCGACTCGACGATCACCCACCGCGTGATCGCGATCGAAACCATCGACGGCGTCAAGGCGTTCCGAACCAAGGGCGACGCCAACCCGACGCCGGATCTCGAGCCCGTGCCCGTGTCCGGCTCGATCCATCGCGTCGAGCGCGTCGTGCCGTACGCGGGCCGGCTGGTGATGTTCGCCCGCACGCCCTACGGCGGCGTGGCGCTCTTCCTCATCCCGATCCTCGGCCTACTCACGGACGAGCGACGCCGGCGGCGCCGGCGCGCGGTCCAGGAGATCGTTCCCGAGCCGCAGCCCGCGCCCGTCGGCCGCGGAACCGATCCCGAGACCCTCATCCTCGGCGCCTTGGCCGGCTTCGTGGTCGCGGGAGCCGTTGCGCGGATCGGGTCGCGTCCACGCCGCACGGACAGGCGGCGCCCACGGCTGGCGGGATGACCGGTCGACGGGTCGCGTTCGCGGGCCTCGTCGCCCTGCTGGCGCTGCTCGGCGCAAACGTGGCGACGACCGCGGCCCTGTTCACCGACGCGCCCGGCGTCGGGTCGAACGCGTTGTCCACGGCGACGCTCCAGCCTCCGACCGGCCTCACGGCGACCGCGGGATGCCAGCTCCTTGCCCCGAAGATCACGCTGAACTGGACGGCGACGACGTCGGTGTACGCCGACGGCTACGACGTCTACCGGAGTACCACGAACGGCGGTCCCTACACGTTGCGCGCGCACGTGACCGGTAGAACGACCGTCACGTACACGGACAGCTCGGGGCTCAACACGAATACGACCTACTACTACGTCCTGCAGTCGACGGCGAATAGCTGGACGAGCGCCAACTCGGGTCAGGCGAGCGCCAAGACGCCGCTGATCTGCTTGGTCTGACTCCTCATCCCTCCCGCAGGACCGGTATCCTTCCGGGCCGTATGAAAATGCTGGTTACCGGCGGCGCCGGCTTCATCGGCTCCCACATCGTCGACCGCATGGTCGCGGACGGCCACTATGTGGCCGTCGTCGATTCGCTGCTCAGCGGGAAGCGATCCAACCTCCACGGCGCCCTCGAGCGCGGCGTCCGTCTCCACGAGGTCGATATCCGGGATCCCTCACTCGGCCGGCTCATCGCCGAGGAGCGCCCAGATACCGTGATGCATCTCGCAGCGCAGATCGACGTGCGCATCTCGGTCGCCGATCCGTCTCACGACGCGGACGTCAACATCGCCGGATCCCTGAACGTGCTCAACGCCGCCCAGGGGGCCGGCGCGCGAAAGATCATCATGGCGTCATCCGGCGGCTGCATCTACGGTGAGCCGAAGACCTTGCCGGTCAAGGAGACCTACCGCGGGACGCCCGATTCCCCGTACGGGATCTCGAAGAAGGTCCTGCACGATTACCTCGGCTTCTACCGCAAGGCGCACGGCCTCGACTTCACCGTCCTCGCCCTCGCCAACGTATTCGGTCCTCGGCAGGATCCGACGGGCGAGGCGGGGGTCGTCGCGATCTTCCTCGGCGCGATGCTCGCCGGGAAGCAGCCGGTGATCTACGGAGACGGGAAGCAGACGCGAGACTTCGTGCACGTCTCCGACATCGTCGACGCATTCGCGCGTGCCGTCGGCCGCGGGTCGGGCACGGTCTTCAACATCGGCACGTCCGTCGAGACGAACGTCTTGGAGTTGTGGGATGCGTGCGCGCGTGCCGTCGGGTATCGGGGCGAGGTGCAGTTCGCGCCGCCGCGCCTCGGCGAGCTCGAGCGGATCGCGCTCGACTTCAGCCGCGCGAAACGCAAGCTGGGCTGGTCGCCGCGGCTGAGCCTCGACGCGGGGATCGCCGACACCGCGGCGTGGGTCCGGAGCGGCCTCACCGCCTGAGACGCTCCGCTGCCGAAAGGTTGCCGGCCGGGTGGACTCGTCTTTCCGCCCGGCCGACGTCGATCAAGACTTGGACTTGGTGGAGGCGGCGCGGACCGTTCGGCTCCGCGGGCGGGCCATCGCTCGGCGCAGCTCGGTCTTCACGCGTTTGCCGCCGGCCTCCTCGAGGACCTCGATGATCGCGTCGCCGATCAGCTCTTCACGATCGAGCAGCGCGTCGCGGAGGGCCATCACGAGCCGGCGGTTGGCGCGGAGAAGACGCCGCGCATCGACCTTCGCCCGGCGGAGGATCGCCTCGACGGATCGCCGTGACTCGCCGCCCGAGATCACTCGCCCGATGAAGCCCGAATCGAACACGTTCTCCGTTACCGCCCGGTACGAGATGAGCGACCCGGCGAGCCCGAGCGAGCCGACCATCTCGGAAGCGATCTGCGTGGCGGCGGCGAGGTCCCCGGCCGGCCCGGTGCCGGACTCCCCTTCGAAGAGCTCCTCGGACGCCATCCCGGCCATCGCGATCACGATGAGCGCGTACAGCTCGGTGCCGGTCTTCGTGAACCGCTCCTCGATGTCGGAGTGCGCGAGCAGTCCCAGCGCTTCGCGGCGCTTGATGATCGAGAGCACCTCGAGCCTCCGTCCCTCGCCGACGAGATAGGCGATGACCGCGTGGCCGGCCTCGTGCGTCGCGATCTGGCGGCGCTCGTCGGGCGTGTAACTCTCGTGATGTGGCAGCCCGATGTCCTCGGCGAGCTTCGCCGACGTCACGTCCGACCAGACCATGTGATCGCGCCCGTAGCGGAGCGCGACGATCAGGCCTTCGTCGAGGAGATGCTCGATCTGGACGGGCGAGTAGCCGAAGGTCATCCCGGCGAGGTCGTCGCGCCGCTCACCGGCGTCCATCTCGGGTGCGTGGCTCTTGCGCGAGAGGAACAGGTCGATCAGCTCGCGGCGACCGGCGCGCGAAGGAAGGTCGAAGTAGAGGCGCTGATCGAAACGGCCCGGCCGAAGAAGCGCCGGATCGAGCGAGTCGCCGCGATTCGTCGCCGCGATCACCAGCACGTTGTGGTACGGCGGACGCCGCTTCATGATCTGACGTTCGGGCGGGAGGAAGAGGTTCACCTTCTCCTTGATCTTGTCGAGCATCCGGTACCCGAGCGGTAGCGAATCGAAGGACTGCATCTGGATCAGCAGCTCGTTCACCGTTCCGCCCGTGCCGGAGGCCACCATCGGGCTCCGCGTCCGGCCGAAGAGACCGCGCTTCGCCCCCATCGGAAAGACCGCCGGCGTCGATGCGTCCATCCCGCCGCGCGCCGTCGCGAACGCGTCGATCTCTTCGATGAATCCGATCGCGCCCCCCTCGCGGCGTGCGACCTTCTTCAGCGCCTTGAAGTAGGAGCGGATCTTCTTCGCCGTCATGCCGTACCAGTGCGTCTGGAACGCCGGCCCTGCGACGTAGAGGAACGGAACGCCGGCGTGGCGCGCCATCGCCTTGGCCATGTGGGTCTTCCCGGTTCCCGGCGGGCCTTCGAACAGGACCCCCCGGCGCGGCGTGCCGCCGAGGGTGTCGCGGAAGGTCGCGTAGCCGAGGAAGACGTTGAGCGTGCGGATCACCTCGTCGACGACGGGGCCGAGGCCCTTCACATCGTCGAGCGACACGTCGATCTGCTCCGGCCGGTATATGACGTGCGGGGAGCGAGCGCCGGCCATCGGTCCCAGGATCAGGACGGCGAGCAGCGCGGTCAGCATGAGCGCCGGGACCCAGATCAGCGGGTCTCCGCCGATGCTCGGCATCGCGAACACGTTGAAGGGGCGGCCGTCTGCGATCCGGTACCAGAGCAGGATGGTCGGTATGCCGATCAGGGTGGCCAGCCAGGTCAGTCGACGCCGCCGGTTCCGCTCGCGGACCGCGCGAACGTCGGCTTGCGACAGCTCCAGAACCTCACGTCCCCCGAGGAGATCTGCGACTGCGCCCACAGCTCATGCCCTTCTCGTCGGCTGCCGCACCATCATGCGATGGTCACGACGCGGTCCGCCATGGACCGTTCTCCGTAGTGCTGTGTACGGAGGAGTGTCCGTTAGTCTCCGCGCCCCGGGACTTCCGCCCGGGCCTCAGCCCCTGTTGCCATGCTGCGATGCTTCGCTGCTTGAGCCCCGGGCCCCTACCCACCTTTCGCTTCCGCCCAGTTCGCCCCGGTTGCGAGGTCGACCCGGAGCGGAACATCCAGTGGGTACGCCTGCTCCATCAACGACCGTACCGCCTCTCTCGTCGCGGCTAGTTCAGAGTTCGGCACCTCGAAGAGCAATTCGTCATGGACGGTCAGGACCATTCGGGCGCCGAGCCCTTCCTCGGCCAGGCCGCGGTCCACTTTGATCATGGCGAGCTTGATGATATCGGCCGCGGTTCCCTGGATCGGGGCGTTCAACGCCTGACGCTCCCCCATCTGTCGGACGCGCGGGTTCCGGTGGGTCAGCTCTTCGATGTATCGGCGCCGGCCGAGGAGCGTCATCGTGTAGCCGTCCCGGTACGCCTCGCGCACGACGGAGGACATGAACTCCTTCACGCCGGGGAAGGACGTGAAGTACGAGTCGATGAACTCCTGCGCCTCGTCGGGCGTGATGCCCAGCCGCTGCGCGAGCCCGAAGGCGTTCATGCCGTAGGCGAGCCCGAAGTTGATCGCTTTCGCGCGGTCCCGGAGGTCGTGGGGCACCTCGTCGACGGCGAAGCCGTAGACCGTCGCCGCGGTCGCGGCGTGGATGTCCTCGTCGCGTTCGAACGCGCCGCAGAGCCCGTCGTCCTTGGTGATGTGCGCGAGGACGCGCAGCTCGATCTGGGAATAGTCGGCGACGAGCAGGGTGTGCTCCGGGAAGCCGGGGACGAAGGCACGGCGGATCTCGCGTCCGAGGCCGGTGCGAACCGGGATGTTCTGGAGATTGGGGTCCGACGTCGAAAGGCGGCCCGTGGTCGTGACCGTCTGATGGAACGTCGCGTGCAGCCGCCCGGTGGTGGGATCGACCAGCCGTGGCAGCGCGTCGAGGTAGGTCGACTTGAGCTTGGTGAGCTCGCGGTACCGGAGGATGTCGTCGACGATCGGATGCAGGCCGCGCAGGCTCTCGAGCGCAGCGGCGTCGGTTGAGTATCCGGTTTTGGTCTTACGGCCCGGCGTCAGCCCGAGCCGGTCGTAGAGCACCTCTCGGAGCTGCGGGGGGGAGTTGATGTTGATCGGCCCGCCGGCGTGACGCGTGATGGATCCCTCGAGGGCGGTTACCTCTACGGACATCTTGTTCGACATCTGCTCGAGCAGGTCGACGTCGATCGCGACGCCGGTCAGCTCCATCCGCGCGAGCACGTCGATCAGCGGCTGCTCGACCTCGCGGTACAGCTGGGTCATCCCGAGCCGGTCGAGCTGGGACGCGAGCGTGTCGGCGAGCGGCAGCAGCGCCGCGGCTTGCGCGCAGACCGCCTCGGGCGCGGCGGCTTCCTCGGGCATGACGTCGAGCGACAGCTGTGCGCCGTCGTCGGCCGGCTTGGCCGTTGGAAGCTCCCGGTCGAGGTAGCGCAGCGAGAGATCCTCGACCTCGTAGGTGCCGCCGGCCGGGTCCAGAAGGTACGCGGCGATCTTGGTGTCGAACGCGAGCCCCGCGAACGTGCCGCCCTCGCGCATGCGGGCCACGATGAGCTCTTTGGCGTCGTGGGCGACCTTCGCGACCGCCGGATCCGCGAGCAGGGCCCCGGCCGCGGCGGGATCGTCGAGCCACACGGCCTCCTCATCGCCGGTGGCGAGCGCGACCCCCTTCGAGCCGGGACGCGTCGCGACCGCCACGCGCGCGCCGGTCCGCGCGGCGGCCTCGAGCTGCTTCACGTCCTTTCCGCCGCCGGCCCGCGCGACGAACTCCGTCGCCGCCGCCGGCGCCGACGGGCGGCGCACGTCGGGCAGCCGCTCGAGGAGCGAGCGGAACTCAAGCGACAGGAACAGCTTCCGGATGACCTCCTGATCCCACTCGCCCATGCGGATGTCCGCCGGGTCCACACCGAGCTCCAGGTCGTCGACGAGCTGCGCCAGCCGCTTGTTGCGGAGGACCTGCTCCTTGGCCTCCTCCAGCTTCGGCGAGAGCTTCCGGAGCTTCTGCGGCAACTCGTCGAGGCGCTCATACATCGCTTCGACCGAGCCGAACTGCTGTACCAGGGTCGACGCGGTCTTGTCGCCGATGCCCGGCACGCCGGGGAGGTTGTCCGAAGGATCGCCTTTCAGCGCAACGAGATCCGGCAGCTTCTCGGGCGGGATCCCGAAGCGCTCCACGACTGCGTCGAGGTCGTAGAGCGTGATATCGGTGATGCCCTTCCGGTTGAAGAGGACCGTCACGCCGTCGCCGACGAGCTGGAGCATGTCTCGGTCGGCGGTCACGACCGCGACCTCGAGCCCCCGTTCCACGCCGCGCCGCGCGAGGGTCGCGATGACGTCGTCGGCTTCATGATCGGGGACCTGGAACACCGGCACGTGCAGGGTGTCCAGAACCTCACGCAGCAGCCCCAGCTGCGAGGAGAACTCCGTCGGGGTCTTCGCCCGGCCGGCTTTGTACTCCGGGTACTGGGCTAGGCGGATCGTCGGGGCACCCAGATCGAACGCCACACCGATCCGATCGGTGCGCTGCTCGGTCAGAAGCTTGATCAGCATCGAGGTGAAGCCGTAGACGGCGTTCGTGATCTGCCCCGTCGACGTCACCAACGAGGTCGGCAGCGCGAAGAACGCGCGGTACGCGAGCGAGTGGCCGTCGAGGAGCAGGAGCCGCTTGGAAGGAACGGCGGCCGCGGGTTGCGCCGCCTGCGCCGGCGCCTTCTTGGGCACCGCGCCTACCGGCGCGCGCTCGCGCGCCGCTTCGTGGCCGGACGCACCCACAGGTTGTCGGCCAGGTCGGGGCCGAGGGTCGAGCGAGATCCGCCGACCTCGAGCGACATCGTGCCGTCGGGGGCCACGCCGAGGACCCGGATCCGGTTGCCGGGCATGAGCCCATGCTCCTCGAAGTAGCGCAGCACGTCGGTGTGCAGCTCGACGTCTTCGGTCAGCCGCTCGAGCACGACGTCGTCGCCCTCGGCGAACTCCTCGAGCCGGCGCAGATCGCGAGCGATCTTCGCGCCGGTCCCCGGGATGGGGTTCCCGTGCGGACAGGTCGCCGGTCCGCCCAGGAGCGCCATGATCCGCTTCTCGATCTCTTCGCTCATCGAGCCCTGGAAGCGCTCGGCCTCTTCGTGCGCCTTGTGCCAAGGCAGCTTGAGCACGTCGATCAGGAACCGCTCGGCCATCCGGTGCCTCCGGACCGCGTCCTCGGCCACGGCTCTTCCGTGCGCGGTCAGCTGGATGACGCGCTCGCCGTCCGTATGCACGAGCTTCATCCGCGCGAGACGGCCGATCTTCTCGCTGACGGCGGCGCGCGAGACGCCGAGCCGCTCCGCGAGGCGCGCCTGAACGACTTCGGCGCCCTCCTCGTGCATCTCGTAGACGGCCTCGAGGTAGTCGTCGGTGCCGTGCGCGTCCGGATTGCGAGCCACAGGCCGCAGTATACGAGCCCGCTCCGACGGCCAACAGGCGAGGGCCGCCCGATTTGACCGAAGCCTCCCCTGCCAGGTATGCCTAACAACTACAGTCAGGGGGGCTTGACAGACGACCGGCCGAAAGGAGATCCGGGGATGACAAGAAAGCGCTGGTACAGCTTCGCGATGCTGGGCTTGATGATCGCGCTCGCGGCGTGCGGCGGCGACGACGCCGGCGGCGGAACGCAGGCCGACGGCAAGATCACCGTTTATTCAGGTCGGAGCGAGGCGCTGGTCGGGACGCTCATCGCGCAGTTCGAGGCGCAGACGGGGATCGACGTCGAGGTTCGCTACGGAAGCACGTCCGAGATGGCGGCGCTGCTCGCCGAGGAAGGTTCCGGCTCCCCCGCCGACGTTTTCTGGGCGCAGGACGCGGGGGCGCTCGGCGCCGTTCAGGCGAAGAACCTGTTCCGGAAGCTCCCCGGGTCGGTCTTGGACGGGGTCGCCGAAGCGTTCCGGTCGGAGCAGGGGAACTGGGTCGGCGTCTCGGGACGTGTCCGCGTCATCGCGTACAACCCCGATCTCGTTCCCACGGCGCAGCTGCCCGCTTCGGTCGACGCGCTGACCGGCGCCGCGTGGAAGGACAAGGTCGGATGGGCGCCGTCGAACGGATCCTTCCAGCTTTTCGTCACGGCGTTCCGGAAGGTCAAGGGTGAAGATGCTGCGCGTTCGTGGCTGCAAGCGATGAAAGCCAACGGGGCGAAGACGTACCCAGGCAACGACGCGATCGTGGCGGCCGTGGCTGCGGGCGAGATCCCGTTGGGGCTCGTCAACCACTACTACGCGTTCGAGGTTCTCGCGGAGACCCCCGACGCGAAGGTGAAGGATCACTTCCTGCCGGGCGGGGATCTCGGTGGTCTGGTCAACGTCTCCGGCGCGGGCATCCTGACGACGTCGAAGAACCAGGCAGCGGCCCAGCGGTTCATCGAGTTCTTGCTCTCCCCCGCCGGGCAGGCGTACTTCGTCTCGGAGACCTACGAGTACCCGCTCGCCGGAGACGTGGCGCCCGACCCACGGCTCCCGAAGCTCGACGCGCTCGATCCGCCTTCGGTGGACCTTTCGGATCTCGGCGATCTGGAGGGCACGCTCGCGCTCCTCGAGGAGGTCGGACTGCTCTAGTGGCGACCCGCCTGGACGCCGCGGGCGCGCTCGCCGAGCGAGCGCCTCCCCCGCGCGCCAAGGAGGCTCGCCGGCCGCCGCCGCGATCGGTGGCGGCCGCCGCGGTTGTCGTCGCGCTCATCGTCCTCCTCCCGACCGCCTACATGATCGTGGG
>JBBDRM010000001.1:19857-45979 GCA_040905475.1 Actinomycetota bacterium | reverse complement strand
CGAAGGAGGCGCGCACGACTTCCTCGCCACGATCACCGACGGAACCACCCTGGCCCTGCTGCTCCGCACCCTGGCCCTGGCGGCCGCGGTGACGGCCGGCGCGCTCGCGATCGGCGTTCCCCTCGCGTGGCTCACCACGCGCACCGACCTGCCCGGCCGGCGCGCCTTCGCGGTCCTGACCGCGCTCCCACTCGTGATCCCGACCTACGTCGGCGGCTACGCGTTCGTCGCCGCGCTCGGGCCGAAGGGACTCGCGCAGGAGCTCCTCGCACCACTCGGCATCGATCGCCTCCCCGAGATCTACGGGTTCTTCGGCGCCTGGCTGGTGCTCACGCTCTTCACGTATCCGTACGTGCTCCTCACGGTCCGAGCCGCCGTGCGCCGACTCGACCCCGCGCTCGAGGAGGCCGCACGCGCGCTCGGTCGCAACGACCGGGAAACGTTCCGTCGCATCGTGCTCCCCCAGCTGCGTCCGGCCGCAACGGCGGGCGGGCTCCTCGTCGCCCTGTACACGATCCACGACTTCGGGGCCGTGTCGCTGCTGCGATACGACACGTTCACGCGGTCCATCTACGTCAGCTACCAGGGATCGTTCGACCGGAGCCGCGCGGCGGCCCTTTCACTCGTGCTCGTGGCGCTCACGATCGCGATCCTGGCGGTGGAGTCGCGTGCCCGCGGGCGCGCCGCGTACTACCGCTCACACGCCGGGGCTCCGCGCCAGCCGCGCGTGCGACGCCTCGGACGGCGGCGATGGCCTGCGTTCGCCGCGTGCAGCGCGCTGGTCTCGGTCGCACTGCTGCTTCCGCTCGGGGTCGTCACCTATTGGATGCTCCACAGCGCCCGCGAGGGCGGGGACATCGGGCGGACACTCGGCGCCGCGCTCAACTCCTTCGAGGCAAGCGCGCTCGGCGCCGTTCTGGCCGTGGCCGCTGCGTGGCCGATCGCCGTTATGGCGGTCCGGTTCCCCGGGAAGCTCGCTCGGGCGACCGAGCGAGCTTCGTACACGGGCTACGCCCTCCCGGGGCTCGTCGTCGCGCTGGCGTTGGTGTTCTTCGGCATCCGGGCGGTCCCGGCCTTGTACCAGACGCTCGTCCTCCTGGTGTTCGCCTACATCGTGTTGTTCCTGCCGCAGGCGCAGGGACCGTTACGGGCGTCGTTGCTCCAGCTCAACCCGGCGCTCGAAGACGCGGCGCATTCGCTCGGCGCCGGCCGCCTCCGCACCGTCGGCCGGGTGATCCTGCCGCTCGTGCGTCCGGGGATCGCGGCCGGTGCTGCGCTGGTGTTCCTGACGGCGATGAAGGAGCTGCCGGCGACGCTGCTCCTGGCTCCGACCGGCTTCCGGACGCTGGCGACCGAGGTGTGGACGGCCACCAACGCCTCCTTCTTCGATCGCGCGGCGCCGCCGGCTCTGGCGATCGTGCTGGCCTCGTCGATCCCGCTGGCCGTCTTGATGCTCCGCGAGAAGAGCACCCGTTGAGAACGGCCCTCGAACCCCGCGGCGCCGGTACGCTACGGCCCGTGACGGCGCACGATCCCGCGGTTCGCTGCGTCGGCCTGACCAAACGCTTCGGGCCGACGGTCGCGGTCGACGACGTCACGATCGCGGTGGAGCCCGGCGAGATCATGGCCCTGCTCGGGCCGAGTGGCTGCGGGAAGACCACGTTCCTCCGACTGGTCGCGGGGTTCGAGCGCGCGGAGACCGGGGCGATCGAGCTCGCGGGGCAACCGGTCGTCGGGGATCGGCTGTTCGTCCCGCCCGAGCGCCGGCGCGTGGGGTTCGTGTTCCAGGACTACGCGTTGTTCCCGCACCTGTCGGTGACCGGGAACGTCGGGTTCGGCGTCGACCGCGAGGGCCGCGCGGAGCGGGTCGCGTCCACGCTCTCGCTCGTCGGGCTCGGAGGGCTGGGCGACCGGTATCCGCACGAACTGTCCGGCGGGCAGCAGCAGCGCGTCGCGCTGGCGCGCGCGCTCGCGCCGGGCCCGGCGATCGTTCTCCTCGACGAGCCGTTCTCCAACCTCGACGCGGATCTCCGCGAGCGCGTCCGCGGAGAGGTCCGGGCGATCTTGCGCACGACCGGGACGAGCACCGTCTTCGTGACGCACGATCAGGAGGAGGCGTTCGACATCGCCGATCGGATCGCCGTCATGAACGAAGGAAGGATCGAGCAGCTCGGACGGCCTGAGGAGATCTACCACACGCCGCAGACGCGATTCGTGGCCGACTTCGTCGGCGACGCCGATTTCTTACCAGCCGAGGTCACCACCGACGAGCTCGTGACGGAGCTCGGCGCCTATCCGATGAACGGGGTAGACGTCGAGCCGGGGCCGGTCGAGATCATGCTGCGCCCGGAGGACATCCGACTCGTCCGCACCCGGGACCGGAGCGCGCCCGAAGTCGTCGGCCGCCGCTTCAAAGGCGTGCTCAGCCTTTCGACTGTGCGCCTGCAGACCGGACGCGTCGTCACCGGTGCTCACTCGTCGCAGGAGATCTTCACCCCGGGCGAGCGCGTCGAGATCCGATTCCGGCCCGATCATCTCGTGCTCTTCCGCGGCGACCGCCGCGTCGCGTGGATCCCGGCCCGGGTCAAGACCGGCACCGACCGCTAGCTCGGAGGCGGTGACTGAATCTGCCCGGTCCGCGGAAGCGTGACCCAACAGCGTCGCTCAGCGTAGGTTTTGGGCCACGCTTCCAGTGGAACGGGCAGAAAGGGACACGCTCTATCGCCCATTCCCCGCGAGTCTCTAAGGCGGGTCGATGGGCCGGACCATGCGCTCGACCCATGGGACGAACCCCGCGGCCCGCCAGAATCCGCGGCTTGCCTCGTTCCCTACGAAGACGGCGGCGACCATCGACCGCACTCCGCGCTCGCGGGCCCATTCACCCGCGGCATCAACCAGAAACGTGCCGATCCCGGACCCCCGGCGGTCCGGGCGAGCCACCACACGGCTGAGCTCGACGGCCCGCTCGCTACTCATACGTGAGGGGTGCTCCAGGTGGACGAGCGCCATCCCCGCGGGGGTCCCGTCATCGTCCACAACCAGCAAGACGTCGGCGTCCGCCGATGCCACGGCGTCGCGGAAGGAGTCCTCGATGCGCTGAGCGGCGTCCTCGACCGGCGGGAACAACCGGAAGCTGCCCTGGGCTTCCTCGAGATCGCGCCAGAGGGCCAGCAGGGCGTCCATGTCGTCGAGGGTCGCGGGCCGCACGGTCGGCACGCGCGCAGGATAGCCCGAAAACGGAAAGAGCCCGGGCCCCTTTGGCCGTCCTCGCGCCTTCCCCAAACGCAAGACCGGCTACTCGGTGCTCGGGCTCTTCTCGGGCCGCTGATTTCCAGCGACCGGCGGCGACGCTAACAGGGCGCTGACGGGCGAGTCAAACTGGGGAAACCGCATCGCGACAACATGCGCGTCCCGAAGTCAAATCGGCCCCTCGCATTCACAGGATCTTTCCCATGAACGCCCGTGTTCGCGCGTGCTGCGGATTCGACAGAAGGGTGCCGGGATGGCCCTCTTCGACGATGCGACCCTCGTCCATGAAGATCATGCGGTCGCCGACCTCGCGCGCGAATCCCATCTCGTGCGTGACGACGGCCATCGTCATCCCCTCGGACGCGAGGCGCTTCATCACATCGAGCACTTCCTTGACGAGCTCGGGATCGAGCGCCGACGTGACCTCGTCGAAGAGCATCACTTTCGGCGACATGGCGAGCGCGCGCGCGATCGCAACCCGCTGCTGCTGTCCGCCGGAGAGCTGCGACGGGTAGTGGTCGATGCGGTCGCCGAGGCCGACGTGTCCGAGCTCGCGGACGCCGATCTCGCGCGCCTGTTCGGCGGGCATGCGAAGCACTTTTTCCAGCGCGAGCGTGACGTTACCGAGTGCGGTTTTGTGCGGGAAGAGGTTGAACTGCTGGAAGACCGTGCCGACCTCGCGGCGGACCTTGTTCACGTCCACGCGAGGCTGAGTGATGTCGATCCCCTCGACGAAGATGCGTCCTTCGCTCGGTTCCTCCAGCCGGTTGAGGCACTTGAGGAGCGTGCTCTTCCCGCAGCCGGAAGGCCCGATGATCACGAGAACCTCCCGAAGCGAGATCGAGAGGTCGATCCCCCTGAGTACGTGGAGATCCCCGAACCTCTTGTGGAGGCCCTCGACGCGGATCATGGCGTCCGACGTCATCCGCTCGGGTGACCACGTCCGTGGCTCATCGTGCGGGTGCGGATCGGAGGCAGTGACTGGCCAGCCTGCAGCCGGCGCTCCAGCCTGGTAACCACCCGCGTGAGGGGAAGCGTGATCGCGAGGTACAGGATCGACGCGCTCATGTAGGGCGTGGCGGAGAACGAGTCCGAGGAAAGCTGACGAGCCGCGGTGAGCAGCTCGCGTTGCGAGACCGTCATGCCGAGGATCAGCAGGAGCGATGTGTCCTTGACGAGCGCGATGAACTCGTTCGTCAGCGGCGGGATGACCCTGCGCACCGCTTGCGGGATGATCACCTGGATCATCGCGGTCGCGTACGGCATCCCGAGGCTCCGCGCCGCGTCCATCTGCCCGCGTTCGACCGACTGGATGCCGGCGCGGAAGATCTCGGCCATGTACGCGGAGCTGTTGATGGTAAGGGCGACGAGCCCGGCGGCGATCGACGATGACCAGGTTATCCCGACGAACGTCGGGCCGAAGTATACGAGCAGCAGCAACATCAGCAGCGGCAACCCGCGAACGACATCGACATATATCGTCGCGGGGATCCGGAGCCACCATCGCTTGGAGATGACGAACGTGGCGACGGCGAGGCCGAGCACGATCCCGAACGCTTCGGCGATCGCAGCGTACTTCACGGTGTTGACCGCGGCCTTGAGGATGTCCCTCCAGATGTTGGCCATCACGGTGCGGTTGAAGTAGGCCACGCCGAACTCGCGGAGCTCGAGCGTTCCCGTTTGAACGCCGCCGTGGACGAAGGCGACGACGGCCGCGGAGACCCCGAACGCGGCGCCCCATGCCGCCAAGGTCCGGCCCTTCCGGCCGAGCACGGATACCTGGTAGAGCCCGATGATCGCGGCGATCAGCGCCGCGCCGCCGAACGGCACCGCCCAGCTCCGGCTCCGAAGGGTGCCCGCGCCGCCCAGATCGATGAGGATCGCGACGGCGGTCACACCGGCGGCCCCGAGGCCCAGCGCGGCTGCGAGTGCCGCCCATCGGCTCGTCGGACCTTGCTCGGGCGCGAAAGGCCCGAGGTCAACCGCCTGGGTCGCCATGTGATCCCCCTTTACGACGAGGGGCCCGCCCCAACGGCAGGCCCCTCGAGTCGTTCGGCGCTACTGGATCGGGATCGTGAACGGCACGTCAGTTCCGAACCACGTCTTGTAGATCGTGGCGTAGGTGCCGTCCTTCATCATCGCCTCGAGGGCACCGTTGATCGCCACGCGAAGGTCGGGCTTGTCCTTCGAGATCGCGATGCCGTACTTCTCGTTGGTCTCGAACACCTGGACCACTTTGATCGCGCTGCGCTGCGCGATGATGCCCTCGGACGCCGGCCGGTCGTTCACAACGGCCCCGACGCCTCCGGCGACCAGGTCGTCGAACGCCTGGATCGCGTTGTCGAACTTCTTCACGTCCTTCGCCTTCCCCTGCTTGACGAGCGCGTCTGCGCAGTCGGCGCCGGTGGTCCCCGTCTGCACGCCGAGCGTCTGACCGGCAAGGTCGTCGATGGTCTTGATGTTCGGCGTCTTCTGCACGTTGACGGCGAGCGACAGGTTGGCTTCGAAGTACGGGTCGGTGAAGTCCACGGTCTGCTTGCGGGATTCTTTGATCGTGATGGAGGAGATACCGACATCGAACTGGCCGCGGGGGATGGACTGGGTGAACAAGCCGTCGAACGAGGTCGTCGTCGACTTAGCGGTCAGACCGAGTCGCTTGGCGATCTCCTTGTAGAGATCGACGGCGAAGCCGGTCGGTTCAGTCTTGCCCGCTTCGATGTTCTCGAACGGCGGGAACGCGTTGTCGGAGCCGACGCTCAGGACCCCGGCGTCGTTCAGCTGGGTCTTGTAGTCGACGCCCTTCGGCGCTGCCGGTGCCTGCGATCCGGCGTTGTTTACGCAGTCGTTGACGGTCACCGACGGAATCGTCGGGCTCGCCTTCGGCGTCACCGTTGGTTCGTCCTCGGCGCACGCCGACAGCAGGAGCATCGCCACGACGCCCAGCATGTAAAGGCTCTTCCTCATCGTTGCCTCCCTCCGGTTCCCATGGCCTACGACTCTCCGAGGTAGGCCTTCCGAACGTTATCGTTGCCGAGGAGCGCGCGCGCTTCGTCGTGCAGCACGATCTCGCCGGTCTCGATCACATACCCGCGGTGGGCGGCCTGCAAGGCCATGTGCGCATTCTGCTCGATGAGAAGGATCGGCGTCCCCTGCGCGTTGATCTCCCGGATGATGTCGAAGATCCGCTGGACGAGCATCGGCGCGAGACCCATCGAGGGCTCGTCGAGCAGCAAGAGCTTCGGCCGCGACATGAGCGCCCGGCCGATGGCGAGCATCTGCTGCTCCCCGCCCGACAGTGTGCCGCCCGCCTGCGTCAGACGCTCCTCGAGCACCGGGAACAGCTGCATGACCCGCGCGAACTCAGCCGAGGTATCGTCGCGACCCCGCGCGTACGCGCCCATCTCGAGATTCTCCTTGACGGACATCTGCGAGAAGATCCGCCGGCCCTCCGGCGACTGACAGATGCCTCGCTCGACGATCTCGTGCGGGGCCAGCGTGTCAATGCGCTCCCCCGCGAAGCGGATCGTGCCTTTGGCCGGCCGGCGCACGCCGGAGATCGTCTTCAGCGTGGTCGTCTTGCCGGCGCCGTTGCCGCCGATGAGCGTGACGATCTCGCCTTCCTCGACGTGAAGCGAGATCCCCTTCACGGCCTCGATGTTGCCGTAGTAGACGTGGACGTCGTCGAGCTCGAGGAACGCCACGTCAGGCCCCTTCCTCGCCGACGGCGGCGCCGACGCCGAGGTACGCCTCGATGACTTTGGGATCCCTCTGGACGACCTCCGGCCTTCCTTCGGCGATCTTCTGACCGAAGTCCAGCACCGCGACTTCCTGGCAGATCCCCATCACGACCTTCATGTCGTGCTCGATCAGCAGGATGGTGACGCCGGCGTCGAGGATCTGGCGGATGAGCCGCATCAGAGAGGCCTTCTCGTTGGGATTCATCCCGGCGGCCGGCTCGTCCAGGAAGAGGAGCTTCGGCCGTGTGCCCAGAGCTCGCGCGATCTCGACGCGGCGCTGGTCCCCGTAGGACAGGTTCTTCGCGAGCTCGTTCGCCAGGTGCCCGATGCCGACGGACTTGAGCAGGTCGTGCGCCTGCCCAGGGGTTTCGTGGTCCTCGCGGCGTGCGCGTCCCAGGCGGATGATCGCGCCGAGCACGCTGATGCGATGGTGGGCGTCGATGCCCACCATCACGTTCTCGAGCGCCGTCATGTTGGCGAACAGCCGGATGTTCTGGAACGTGCGGGCGATGCCGAGCTTGGTGACCTGATGCGGCTTCCGGCCGACCGTCGACTTCCCATCGAACTTCACGGTCCCGGCGGTCGGCGGATACACGCCGGTCACCAGGTTGAAGAAGGTGGTCTTCCCGGCGCCGTTCGGCCCGATCAGTCCCTTGATCTGACCTTCCTCGACCGACAGATCGATGTCCCGCAACGCTTGCAAGCCGCCGAACGTCTTCGTCAAGCCGGTCACCTCGAGGAGCGCCATCAGCTCCCCTCCTCGCCCGATACCGGCTCGCGGATCACGTCGGCCGGCGGCGCTTCGCCGGGGACTCCCGGAACGCCGACCTCGACGAGCTCGCCCTTGAGCTCGGCGGCGCGGCGTCGGCTCGGGATAACGCCCTGGGGCCGGAAGATCATCATCGCGACGAGGATCGCGCCGAAGATCAGGTAGCGGGCATCCTGCACCTGCGGGGGCAGCGAGCGCAGCACCTCGGGGATCATCGTGATGATCGCGGCGCCGACCAAGGCCCCGGCGATGCTGCCGAGCCCGCCGAGAACGACCATCGCCAGGATCGTGATCGAGATGATCAGCTGGAACGACTCCGGCGAGATGAACCCGACGCGCGAGGCGTAGATCACGCCGGCGAACCCCGATGTCGACGCACCGATCGCGAATGCCCACAGCTTGTACTTAAGCGTCGGCACGCCCATCGCCTCGGCCGCGACCTCGTCCTCGCGGATCGCCGCCCAGTACCGGCCGACGCGCGAGCGGTTGAGACGCCGGATCACGAGGATCATCAGGAGCAAGAAGCCGAACGTCGTGAGGTAGAACGTCGTCGGGTTCCCGACCCCGAACGGCTCGCCCGTGAAGGGGTTCTCCGGCGGTGGGATCCCGATGACCCCCTTCGAGCCGCGCGTTATCGAATCGAGGTTCTGCGCGACGATCCGAACGATCTCGCCGAAGCCGAGGGTCACGATCGCGAGGTAGTCGCCGCGCAGCCGCAGCGTCGGCGCGCCGAGCAGGAATCCGGCGAGCAACGTGATCGCCACGGCCATCGGCAGGATCGCCCACGTGCCGAGCTCCCAGGGCAGCTGTATCGGCCCCGAGTTCGACAGGATCCCCATCGTGTAGGCGCCGATCGCGAAGAACGCCACATACCCCAGGTCCAGCAAGCCGGCGAACCCCACCACGACGTTCAAACCCAACGCGAGGAGCGCGAAGACGCCGACCGTGAACGCGAGCTCCACCTGCACCTTGTCCGAGACCAGCGGGATCAGCACCGCACCGAACACGATGAACCCGAGGAACGACGACGGGAACACCCAGCGCTCGTTCCGGTCGTAGAAGCGCCGGAGCGGCTCGCCGACCCGACGCTCCGCGTAGAGCAGCAATGTGATGGCCACGGCGAACCCGCCGAAGATCAAGCCGGTTCGCGGCCAGGGTCCGAGCCCGAGCGGGATCATGCCTTCTGCCCCACGCCTTCCCCCAGCAGCCCGGTCGGCCGGAACATGAGCACGCCGACGAGGAGCACGAACGCGATGACGTCCTTCCATGCGTTCCCGAAGCAGCCCGCGCCGATGCTTTCCATGAGCCCGAGAGTGATGCCGCCGACCATCGCTCCCCGGATGTTCCCGATACCGCCGAGTACCGCGGCGGTGAAGGCCTTGATCCCCGGGAGGAATCCGATGTCGAACCGCATCACGCCGAACTTCAAGCCGTAGAGGAGTCCGGCGGCGCCGGCGAGCATGCCGCCGATGATGAAGGTCACCGTCACCATCTTGTTGATGTCGACGCCCATCAACCCGGCGGTCTCGACGTCCTGTGCGACGGCGCGGATCCCCTTGCCCGTGCGCGTCCGTTGAACGAATCGATCGAGGCCGACCATCATGACGACCATGGCGATCAGGATCACAATGTCGGCCGTTTGGATCGGCACGCGGCCGACGTTGAACAACGGCGCGGGATCGAGCGAGCGGGGGAAGTTCTCGTATTCGCGGCCGCGCCAGAGGAGCACGAGGTTGGAGAGGAAGAACGACGCGCCGATCGCGCTGATGAGGTACGCCAGACGTGACGCGCCGCGGCGGCGTAACGGGCGGTAAGCCACCCGCTCGAGAACAACCGCGACGCCGGCGGCCGCAGCCATCGTGGGGATGAACGCGACGAAGAACAGGATCGGAGCGACCGTCTGATCGCCGCCCGCGAAGACGTTGAGGAACAGCATGCCGCCGAGGATGCCGCTCATGAACACCTCGGAGTGGGCGAAGTTGATCAGCTGCAACACTCCGTACACGAGCGTGTAGCCGAGCGCGATGAGCGCGTAGATAGAGCCCGTCGACAGGCCCCCGACGATCCGGAACTGCAGCTCCGATCCCAAGCAGTCAGGCATGTGCGGTCACGAAAGATAGCGGAAGGGCCGCCGCGAGCGGCGGCCCTTCCTCTGCCTCAGCGGATTTCTCCTTCTAGGACGCGAACTTCTGGATCGGCCCCAGGAGCACGATCTTCCCCTGCCGGATGCCGTAGATGTTCACGCCTTTGTCCGTGACCTCGTGCAGGGCGGCCTCGTCGGTCGTCCAGTTGAAGGTCTTCGTGAGGCCCTTGAAGTCCTTCAGGTCGGTGATGAACTGGAGGACGTCGGCCCGGGTGGTCTTGCCGGCCTTGAACGCAGCGATGAACATCTGTGCCACGTCCCAGCCTTCCGCTCCGTACACGCCCGGTGCCCGCTTGTACTCCGCCTGGAACTTCGCGACGAAGTCCTTGGCGTCGGCCGCGCTGGAGACGTTCGGGTCGAGACAGGGACACGTGAAAAGGACGCCGTTGGCGTCCGCACCTGCGTCGGTCACGAACTTGTCGTCCTTGCTGCCGTCACCGGATACGAACGTTGCCTTCACGCCCTTGGCCCGCATCTGCTTCAAGATCAGCGGAGCTTGGGCGACGTAGCCGCCGTAGAAGACGCCGTCGGGCGACTTCGCCAACAGTGAGTCGACGAGCGTCGTGTAGTCGGTCGTGGGCTCGATGCTCTCATTGACCACAACCTCGACGCCGGCGTTCGTGAGCTCCTTCTCGACGATGTCGGCTAGACCCTGGCCGTACGCCGACTTATCGTCGATGACCGCGACCTTCTTGCACTTCAGAGCCGTGGCCATGAGCTTGCCGGCCGCAGCGGCCTGGTCGGAGTCCCCGCCGACAGCCCGGAAGAAGGTGTCCCACTTCTGCTGGGTCAGGTCGACACGGGTCGCGGATTGCGTGACGTGCACCAGACGCGCCTGCTTGAACAGCGGGCCGACGGCGGACGTCTCACCGGAGAACGCCGGGCCGATCACGCCGACGACCTTGTCGTCGCTGATCAGACGCTGCGCCAGGGGAGGCGCCGTGGTCGGTGCGGCTTCCTTGTTGTCGAGCGCCACGAGCGTGACGGTGACCGGGAGGTTGCCGGCTTCGTTCGCGAGCTTGAACGCGAGGGCCACCGCGTCGCGTCCGTGGACCACCAGCGACGAGTTCGAGCCGGTGAGATCGCCGATGAGGCCGATCTTCACTTCGGGCTTGGCTTGCGCGAGCGGCGCCTGCTTCGTCACCGCCGACTGGATGTTGCCTGCGGCGCGAACCTTGCCGCCCACCGATCCCAGAGCCTGGAGCTGCGTGGGCGAGCATGCCGCCGCCGCCGGCGTGGTGGGACCGTCATCGCCGCACGCCGACAACACCAGAGCCAGCGCCGCGACCATCGAAACCGCAAGAACGGACTTCTTCCTCATCCGGACCCCCTCCGTAGAGCCTGTCCTCTCGAACGGTCGGATTCTACTGCGGACCCCCCCAGTAGCCCTAGGAGCCGGGGATGTCCTGGGGTTGGGGCTGGGCCGGCCGTCCTCGCTGGTATACGAGCCCGGCGGCGGCCGCGATTGCCCAGCCGGAGGGACGATTCGCCGAACGGCTTGCTCAGGATGGAGCGTCGAGCCTGCCATCGATGACCTTCTCGGCCACGTCACGCATGGTCAAACGCTGCTCCATCGCTGCTTTCTGGATGAAATGGAAGGCATCCGCCTCGGTCATCTTGTACCGGTCCATGAGCAGGCCTTTGGCGCGATCGATGACCTTGCGCGACTCGAGCCGCTCCGTAAGGTCGCCCACCTCGTCGGCCAAGGCGGCCAGTTGCTGATACCGGCCCTTGGCCATCTCGATCGCCGGAAGCAGGTCGTGCTTCTGGAACGGTTTCACGAGGTAGCCCATGGCCCCCGATTCGGCCGCTTGCTCGACGAGATCGCGCTGCGAGTACGCCGTCAGGATCAGCACCGGCGCGATCCGTTCGACGCTGATCTCCTGAGCGGCCGCGAGCCCGTCTTTCCTCGGCATCTTGATGTCGAGGATGGCGAGCTCGGGCCGGACTTCGCGGGCGAGGCGAACCGCTTCCTCGCCGTCGGAGGCTTCGATCACCTCATAGCCTTCTTCTTCGAGGATCTCGCGCAGATCCATGCGGATGATCGCCTCATCTTCGGCGATGAGAACGCGTGGTTTCGGGGTGTCCATGAGGCCGAGAGTGTAACGGCTTTCGGTTTGGCGGCCGAATGCGTTAGGCGCCCTGGTCGGAGACCTCTTCGAGCATCCGCTCAAGCAGTGAATCCTGTTCGTCGCGAAGATCGGCGAGTCGCCGCTGAGACTCATCGCGCGAGCGCTCCAACCGGCGGAGGTCGTCGGAGGCGATGTGGGACTCACGGTCGGCAAGCGGCGTCTCCGACACGAGCGCCCGGATCCGCGCGTCGTCGGCGACCTCGGACTGGAACGCGAGTTGCTCCTCGAGGATGCGCAGGTGGATCTGTTCCTCGGCGATCTCGGCGGACAGCGAGGCGAGACGCTCGTTCACGTTCACGATCGGGGCTCCCGGCTCGGCATGCGTATGCCGGTAGAGGGGTTCAAAAGGCTACTGTCGAGTTCACGAGTGCGCAAGCACCTCGCTCCGCCTGCCATGCAGGGAGGATTCGGTTGCCCATCCCCAGAACCTGACGTTCACCATGAAGAGGCTCCTCGCGATCTGCCTGGCCGCGCCGACGCTCCTTGTGAGCGGGGCGGGCGCCGGCATCCTTACGCAGGATCCCTGTCCGGGCACGGTTACGGGACCGGTGGTCTGGAAGAAGATGGGCACCGATCTGCTGGAGAACCTGCTGTTCGCCGAGGGGTCTCTGTGGGTCTCCGACTCGACCGCGCAGCGGATCGTGCGCCTCGACCACGATGGAACGGAGATCGGCTCCCTCGACGGCATCTATCCGGGCGGGCTGGCGCAGGGCCCGGACGGCCTGATCTACGCGGGCTCGGGGAACAGCATCCTCGACGCGGCCTTGCGCCGGGGACTTTCGAAGGTGGTTCGCTTCGCCCCGTCGGATCCCACCGGCACGCTCGAGACCTACGCCGAGGGATTCAGCATGGCGAACGGCATGACGTTCGGGCCCGGCGACGATCTGTTCATCTCGAACGACGTCGACCGCGGACTGATCCGCATCCCGCGTACGGCGCCCGGCGACTGGCATCTCTTCGCCGACGTGTGGGGAACGAACGGCCTCGTCGTCGACCCGGCCGGCGAGAACCTCTACGCCGCGATCACGTTCGACCAGCGATCGCCGATCGAGCGCATCCCCCTCGAGGATCCGGGCTCGCACGGAACGGCAGCGGTGCTCACCTTCGGCGTCGTGTCGCTGGAGCCGGCCGTGTACACGTCCCCGGACCCGTCGAAGCCCTTGCTCGGCGTCAAGGGCTTGGACGACATGACTCGCTCGCCCGACGGCACGCTGTACGTCGTCGCGAACGGTCTCGGCGAGCTGCTCAGCGTCGATCCCGGGTCCGGAGAGGGGTGCCTGGTCGCATCGGGCTTCCAGAATCCTTCCTCGGTCCGGATCGCGCCGCCCGACTCCACGTTCGACACCTCGGGCGAGGCGATGACCTTCTACGTCGTCGAGTTCTCGGGAGCCATCCGCACCGTGGGGTATACCCCAGGAGCCGTCCCGGTGGGATAATGAGCCGGAGGTCGATATGACGACCCAGATCGCGTCGGCGGGGCTCTATCGGGAGCCGGGATCGCCGGCGCGATTGTTCGTCTACGGGTTCGCGGCGCTCTCCCCATTGCTGACCCTCGGCCTGATCTTCGTTCCTGCGGTCGTGTCCGTTAGGACGGAGGGTGCCGCCGGAACCGCGGCCGCCATCGGTGCCACCGCGGGTTACGCGGGTCTGCTCGCGTTCGGGGTCCGTCGGACCCGCCGTCTCGCCTCGCGCTTCACGCCGCCGCTCCCGCTGCCCGGCGACATCTGGAGGATCGGCGTGGCCGAGCCGCCACGGCGGAGCAGCAATTGGCCGATCCGGCTCTTCCGGAAGCGTCCGGACGGCGGCGCCGGGCTTCGCCGCGCGGCGTAACCGTCCTCGCTCAGGCGGGCGCTTTGCTGTACTGCGTCTCGTACAGCTCGGCGTAGGTCCCGCCGGCCGTGATGAGTTCGGCGTGCGGCCCGCGCTCCACGACCCGGCCTTCGTCCACGACCAGGATCTCGTCCGCGTCCACGATCGTGGAGAGCCGGTGCGCGATCACGATCGCGGTGCGGTTCTCCAGCGCGCGCGCGAGCGCCTTCTGGATCAGGGCTTCCGACTCCGAGTCGAGGTGTGCGGTGGCCTCGTCGAGGATCAGGATCGCGGGATCCTTCAGCAGCACGCGTGCGATCGCGAGTCGCTGCTTCTCACCGCCGGACAGCCGGTAGCCGCGCTCCCCCACCACAGTGTTGAAGCCGTCGGGCAGCGATGCGATGAGGTCGTAGATCTGCGCTGCGCGCGCGGCTTCGACGAGCTCCTCATCGGTCGCGTCGGGCCGCGCGAAGCGCAGATTTTCCGCGATCGAGTCGTGATACATGTGCGGATCCTGCGTGACGACGCCGATCGCGGACGTCAGCGAGGACATCGTCACGTCGCGCACGTCGCGGCCGTCCACGCGGATCGCGCCCTCGGTGACGTCGTAGATCCGCGGGACGAGCATCGCGATCGTGGTCTTGCCGGCGCCGGACGGCCCGACGAGCGCGACCGTCCGGCCGGGTGGGATGTCGAACGAGACGTCCTGCAGGACGTAGGTCGGTACGCCGTTCTCGTGCTGCGTGGGGAGCCCTTCCTCGAGCGAAGCGAGCGAAGACTCCGCCCCCGTGGGGTAGCGGAACCAGACGTGATCGAACTCCACCCGGCCGACGGGACGGACGAGGTCGGTCGCGCCGGGGCGATCGGCGATGGGGTGCTCGAGGTCGAGCACCTCGAAGACGCGCTCGAAGCTGACGAACGCGGTCATCAGGTCGACGCGCGCGTTCGTGAGCTGCGTGAGCGGCGAGTACAGCTGCGTCACGAACAGGGCGAATGCGACCAGCGTTCCGGAAGTGAATGCTTCAGGGTTGTTGATCACGGCGCGTCCGCCGACCCAGTAGACCACGGCCGTGCCCACGGCGGCGACGAGCCCGAGGAGGACGAAGAAGACCCGCATGAAGAGTGCCAGCCGGATACCGATGTCGCGCACCCGCCCGGCCCGGTTCGCGAATCCGACCTTCTCGTCGTCCGGTCGGCCGAACAGCTTCGCCACGAGCGCGCCCGCGACGTTGAACCGTTCGGTCATCAACGTGTTCATCTGCGCGTTGAGCTGCATCTGCTCGCGGGTGATTCCGACCAAAGCGCGCCCCAGGTAACGCGATGGGATCAAGAACAGCGGCAGCGCGGCGAGCGCCAGCAGCGTCAACTGCCAATGGAGCGCGAGCATGACGATCAGGATCGATCCGACGCTGATCGAGTTCGACACGATGTTACCGAGTGTCCCGGTCACCGCTTGCTGCGCTCCCACGACGTCGTTGTTCAGTCGGGAGATCAGGGCGCCGGTCTGCGACCGAGTGAAGAACGCGAGCGGCATCCGCTGCACATGATCGAAGAGCCTCACGCGGAGGTCGTAGATAAGGCCCTCCCCGACGCGCGCGGAGAACCACCGTCCCGCGAGGGAAAGCATGGCGATGCCGAACGCGACCCCGACCGCCGCGAGGGCGAGGACGGTGAGCTCGCCCCGGTTCTCGGCGGGCAGGGCGTGGTCGATGAGGCGCCGGAACAGGAGCGCGGGGACGACGGCAAGGAAGGACCCCGCCACGGTCGCGATCAAAAACAGCACGATCGACGTCTTGTAGGGCTTCGCGAACCCCATGGCGCGCCGGATCACACCGGGAGCGAGTCGCCGGCCTTTGAGCTCCTCGCGGGACCGGAACATGCTCGGCCCCCAATGCATCTGCGCCATGTGTTGAGTATAGGAACGTCGAGAGAGCGGGTCGCTATGCCTCGAACCCTGGAATGGGTTGAAACCATCCCCGGGCGTGCAAGGATGGCGGCGATGATCAACCCTCCGGGACCTCCCGCGTCGCAGGAGCCGTACTCCTCCGACGTGCCTCCGCCGCCGCCCTCGTTCGCGCCCGTTAAAGGCAGGAGGCTGCGCCCGGTCCTGGCGATCGTCCTCGGGGTCGCGATGCTCGGTGGGGTTGCGGCCGCGGTGTTCCTGCTCCGGTCAAGCGACGAGGAGAAGAAGGTCGATTCGGCGGGCATCCCCGCCGGTTGGACGGCCCACGATATTTCCGCGGACGGTTTCCGGCTCGGTCTGCCGCCGGGGTGGCAGAAAGTATCGCACGGCGAGGTCGACGCCTCCCTCGAGGCGTTGCGGCAAGATAACCCCGATCTCGCGGAGCAGATCGAGGGTCAGGTGGCCGGGAGCCTCAACGAGCTCGTTCGCTTCTTCGCCTTCGACACGCGCTCCCCGACCTTGGCGGAGGAGTTCGCGACCAACGTCAACGTGGTCGTGGAGCCGCTCCCTGCGGGCGTCGACTTCACGCAGTATCTCGACGCCAACCTGTCCCAGCTCCGTCAGGTGCCGAGGGTGACGGTCACCGTCGCAGACGACAACATCGCGCTCCCGGGCGGCCGGGCGGCCCTCATCGATTCTGTGTTCACATTGAACTCACCCCGCGGCGACCGTGTGATCGCGGTGAGACAGTATCTCTTCATGAAGGGGAACCGGGGGTTCGTCCTGTCGATGACGACCACGCCCGGGCACGCGTCCACCTACAAGCCGCTGTGGGAGCAGATCGCGAAGACGTTCGAGCCGCTCTAGGCCTCGTGGCTCGACGCTATCGCTTGGGGCCGATGAACGAGTCCATCACGGCGACTGATTGGCGTTGTGTGATCGCGATGTTCTTGAAATTTGAGCGCCGCCACTTGATCGCGAGTTGATCGCACGCATCGGTAAAGGCCTTGACGATGTCGTGGGACATGTTCGTGAATCCGTAGCTCGGATACTCGTAGTGTTTGACGCGATTCACATACCGGCAGCCATCCGAGTGGATCAGACCTTTCAAGAACGCTTCCGGATGATGCTCCACGATCAACTGTTGCCAATCGGTCAGGCGGATGGGCCGTTCATGCTTCTTGCCAGGACCATGCTGCGGGAACAGACACGGCCAGTGTTTCGACGAAGAGACGATAACGACGAGCCTCGCGCCGGGGACAGGAGTGACGGCGACCTTGTTCTTGGGCATGACACCATTCATTGCCGTGACGCACTCGGCGATGATCGCCGGATAGCCCGAGAACGAGAAAATTCGAAGCGCAAAGACGCCTTTCCGAAGTCTTGCGATGTAGCCATCCCCTAGGTACTGACCGAGCAAGTACGCAGACGATCGACTCGGAACCATCGACATGTCCCCGAGGCACACGAAGCAGCCGCCGCTTCGGTCCCGAACCCGCCGAGGAACGCGACCGTGCCTCCAGTCGCTCACGGTCGGCCGGGGGATCCCCGTGATCCGTGAGATGGCACAGTCGTTGAGCCCGCGTTCGACGAGCGACAGGACGTGCGTGACTTCAAGCTCCGAGCGCATTTGATTGGTGCGGCGGGTGGGATTCGAACCCACATGCCCTTACGGACGGCACCTTTTGAGGATGCTATGTATACCGTTCCATCACCGCCGCGTCTCTTTGATTCTATCGTGACCCTACGACACTAACCTCTTGGTTCGGCAATCCCGGAGCGCAACGCGCTCACGAGTTCCCGCGCGCCGGAGGCCGGATCCTTCGCGTCCCCGACCGCCTTCACCAACGCGCTCCCGACGATCACGCCGTCCGCGTAGGAGGCCACGTCGGCGGCGTGCTCCGGCGTTGAGACGCCGATCCCGACCGCCACCGGAAGATCTGTCGCCGCGCGGATACGCGAGACGAGCTCCCGCGCTCGCGACGACATCTCCCGACGGACCCCGGTGACGCCGAGCTGTGAGGCGGCGTACACGAAGCCCTCGCTCACTTCACCGATCGCGCGCAGCCTGTCGTCGGGCGACGTGACCGATGCCATGAACACCGACGCGATCCCCGCGGCGGCGCAGGCTTTGCGCCAGTCGGCAGACTCTTCGACCGTGAGGTCTGGAACGATGACGCCGCACAGCCCGGCGTCCGCGATCGCGGCGGCGAACCGGTCGAGGCCCATGCCGTACAGCAGGTTGTAGTAGGTCATCGCGACCGCCGGCACGCCGGCCGCCGCGGCGGCCTCGCCGGCCAGTGCGATCATCGACGCGGTGGAGCCGCCGCGCACAAGCACGTGGTTCGCCGCCGCTTGGATCACCGGTCCGTCCATGATCGGGTCGCTGAACGGGATCCCGATCTCGAGCACATCCGCGCCGGCTTCGCCGCACGCGCGCGCGACCTCGACGAACGTCTGTTCCTCCGGGAAACCCGCGACGAGGAACGGCATCAGGAGCGCGCGAGATCCGGCGCGACCGGCCGCGAAGGCCTCGGTCAGCCGCTGCTTCGGCGGCGCGTCAGCGCGTGCCATCACCGGAGAGGATGCGTCGGACCGTCTCGACGTCCTTGTCGCCGCGGCCGGACAGGTTGACGATCACGAGATCTCCGAGCGACCGCGCGTTGCGCACCGTCCACGCGAGCGCGTGCGCCGGCTCGAGCGCCGGCAGGATCCCTTCGGTGCGCGCGAGGAGACCGAACGCGTCGAGGGCTTCCTGGTCCGAGGCGGTCTCGTACGAGGCGAGGCCAAGCTCGGCCAGATAGGAGTGCTCCGGACCGACCCCCGGGTAGTCCAGTCCGGCCGAGACCGAGTGGGTGGTACGGACCTGGCCGTCGTCGTCCTGGATCAGCATCGACAGCGCGCCGTGCAGGACGCCCGGCCGTCCCGCTGCGATCGTGGCGGAATGCTCACCGGTGTCCACGCCCCGGCCGGCCGCTTCCACGCCGACCAGTCGCACCCCCGGCTCGCCGATGAATCCGTGGAAGATGCCGATCGCGTTCGAGCCGCCCCCGACGCAGGCGACGACCGCGTCGGGCAGGCGGCCCTCAGCCTCGAGGATCTGCGCCCGCGCTTCCTCGCCGATCACCTTCTGGAACTCGCGCACGATGAGCGGGAACGGATGCGGTCCGACCACCGAGCCGAGCACGTAGTGCGTCGACTCGACGTTGGTCACCCAGTCGCGGAGCGCCTCGTTGATCGCGTCCTTGAGGGTCCGCGAGCCGATCGTGACCGGGATCACGGTCGCGCCGAGCTGCTCCATACGGAAGACGTTGAGCGCCTGCCGCTGCGTGTCTTCCTCGCCCATGTAGACGACGCACTCCTGACCGAAGAGCGCGGCCGCGGTCGCGGTCGCGACGCCGTGCTGTCCGGCTCCGGTCTCCGCGATGATCCGCTGCTTGCCCATCCGCTTGGCGAGCAGACACTGGCCGAGCGTGTTGTTGATCTTGTGCGCACCGGTATGGGCGAGATCCTCGCGCTTGAGATAGATCTGCGGCCCGCCGGCGTGATCGCTCAGACGCCGCGCGTGCCAGAGCGGCGTCGGCCGCCCGGCGTACACGCGCCGCAACTCGTCGAGCTCGGATCGGAACGCGTCGTCCTTCGACGCGATGTCGAACTCGTGCTCGAGCTCGGCCAGCGCGTGCATCAGTGCTTCGGGGACGAACCGGCCTCCGAAGCGGCCGAAATGGCCGCCGGCGTCGGGGTCTGTAGCGACTCGGGTCACGGTGCGGCCGAGTCTAGCAGCGGCGCACTCGGCTCAGACCGGTATATCAAACGACGCCGAGCACCCGGTCTACGTAGGTGTTCGCGAAGCGGCCGTGCGGGTCGAGGCGTGATCGGACGGCGGCGAACCGGCCCCATGCCGGATACAGGTCGCGAAGCGTCTGATGCGTCTGGTAGTGGATCTTCCCCCAGTGCGGACGGCCGCCGAAGGAGCGCATGACCTCCTCGACGGCGCGGAAGTACGGCTCGTGCTCCATGCCCTGGAAGACGTGCACCGCGATGTAGGCGGTCTCGCGGCCGTGCGACGGAGACAGGAAGATGTCGTCCGGCGCGACGACCCGGCACTCCAGCGGGAAGCTGATCCGGAAGCCGCGCTCCTCGATGACGCGACGGACCTCACGCACGGCGGCCGGCGCGTCGGAGCGCGGGATCGCGTACTCCATCTCGGCGAAGCGCACCAGCCGCGGACTCGTGAACACATGGTCGCTCCGGTCCGTGTACTCGGAGCGGCCGATCGCAGCCCCGACGATCCTCGCGAGGCGCGGGATCATCGACGGGCGCGCGCGCCCCAGCCGCGCGACCATGCCGAAGACCGTATTAGCGAGGAAGATGTCCTCCGCCCACGCGCGGAGCCGGCCCTTGGGCTTCGCCGGCGCGTCGGTGCGGTTGTTGGTCTTCGTGATGCAGCGGTCGGTGTGCGGGAACCAGTAGAACTCGAAGAACTCATTCGATCCGACCAGCTGATCGAAGCTCTCGAGCACTTCCTCGATCCGGCCCGGCGCCTCCACGGCGTGCAGCGTGAACGCGGGAACGCACTTCAGGGTGACGGTCGAGGTGACGCCGAGCGCGCCGAGGGAAACCTGCGCGGCCTTGAACGTCTCGGGATCGGAGTCCGGCGAGAGATCGAGGGTGCTGCCGTCGGCGAGCGCGAGCCGGAGCCCCGTGACCTGGGTCGCGAGATTGCCGAGCCGCGCTCCCGTCCCATGCGTGGCCGTGGATATCGCGCCGGCGATCGCCTGATAGCCGATGTCTCCGAGGTTCGCGAACGCGAGACCGTGCCGCGCGAGCTCGTCGGCGAGCTTGAAGATCGAGATGCCGGCCTCGACCGTGACGAGCCGTCGCTCGGCATCGACCTCGAGCACCCGGTCGTAGCCGTCGAGCCGGAGCATCCTGCCGCCGGTGCAAGCGATGTCGGTGAACGAGTGACCGGCTCCCGCGACCTTGACCCGTTCCCCCGCCTGAGCGGCACGCTTCAGCGCCGAGACGATCTCCTCCTCGGAGCGCGGGAACTCGGTCTCCGCCGGATGGCAGGACGCCGTCCCGGCCCAGTTGGTCCACATCGATGAGCTCACCATCCGCGCAGGTCCACCGCCCACTCGTCTTCGACGGCGCCGCCCCGGTACAGGTGCATGCGCTCGTGATACGCGACGGTCGGGTCGATGTGCGCCGGAAGGATCCGGATCCGGTCGCCGACACGCACCGGCTCGGAAGGAGCGAACGTGATGTGCTCGTCGGCGACGAACCACACGTCCGCTCCCTCGATGGTCGGGTTGCCGTGGTCCATCCCCATCGACTTGAGGCCCGCGTCCGCGACGGCGTGTCCGGCCGAGACGGAGATCACGGTCGCGAGGATCGACAGCGCGTGACGGAACGGCAGGTCGAGATGCGCGTACGCCGTGTCCATCAGCACGTACGAGCCGGCTTGGATCTCGTTCGCCCAGGTGTTGATGTCGTAGGTGCCGGTGCCTCCGGCCGAGACGATGTCTCCACCCACTTGCTCGTGCGCGAGGACGAGCTTCTCCATGCACTCCTTCGTCAACTGCTCGCGCAACGCTCTGTCCGGCAAGCCGACGACGTGGCCCTCGTAGCCCATGACGCCGCGCACCTCGAGCCCCTTCGATCGCGCGAAGTCGGCGAGCGCCCCGGCGCCCTCGGGCGCGATCCCGCAGCGGGGCAGCCCGACGTTGACGTCGACCAAGACCTCGCGCACGCCGCCGTCGGCCGCCGCCCGAACGGTTTCCTCAGAATCGACCGCGACCGTTACCCGCGCTTCGAGTACCCCGAGGCGCCGCGCATCCAGAACCTCGTTCGCGAGGAGAAGATCGTCGCCGAGGCCCGCCCGAGCCATGCCCTCCATCTCACGGATCGTCGCGCAGCAGAAGTTCCGGTGACCCGCCGCGGCCTGGCGCGCGGCGAGCGCCGAGCATTTGTGCGCCTTCACGTGGGGGCGTAGACGGGCGCCGGGCAGCGTCTCGCTCATGACCTTCACGTTCTGCTCGAACGCGTCGGCGTCGACGATCAGCGCGGGGGTTGAGAGCTCGGCGAGCATCATGCTAGTCGCGGCGCCCGATCCGGATCGTCGCCCAGATTCCCTCCCGCGGAACCACATAGGTGATCCGAGCTGGGAGAGCGAGAGGGTAATCTCCTGAATCCAAGTGGGCGAACGCCTCCTGTAGAAGATCGCCGTCCCACACCTCCGGTCTGCCGCCGAACGACTCGCCCTCCTCAGTGGCGATGCCACGGAGCTCACCCAACGTCTGCCCGTTCAGCAGGGTTATGACGATATCTTTCGTGTGGATCCGGCCTTCGGGGTGAAAGAGCTCGGCGCTCGGCAACATCCGCGCGGACAACAGCGCCAGCAGGAATCCAGCCATGAAGATGAGCACCGTCCTCGGCGAGATCAGGTTGGCCACGAATGCCGTCCGCGTGCGTCCCGTCCGGTCCTCCATCACACAAACCTCCCAACCCTGGACTGGGCACTACTACCACGACCGCCGGCGAGCCGACGAACGCGAACCTCCGTTTAGCCGCCGGGGAGCCGGGGAGACTCCGGGCATGATCACCGACGGCATCAAGCTGCTGATGGAGAAGCGCGGGCATGAGCAGGTCACGTTCCGGGATGTCGCGGATCATTTCGCCGACTACCTGGATCGATTCCCGGATGAGGAGCACGCGATCGACGTGCTCGCTCGATTCCTCGCGGGGGTCGAAGACATCGAGCACGACCACGACGCCGGCGCGCCGATCGGATCCGACGCCTAATCGCGCGAGCGCGGCAGCGTGACGCGGAACGCTGTGCCTTCGCCCGGCGAGCTCGTGACCTCGACGCGGCCACCCAACGCGCGAACCAGCTCGCGGACGATCGCCAACCCGAGGCCGCTCCCGGCCGCGAGCCGGCCCGGCTCCGGTTCGGACGAGCCCTCCTCGGCGCGCGTCGCCACGTTGCGCAGATAGGTCCGTTCGAACACGTGCGGAACGTGCTCGGCCGGGATGCCGGGCCCGGTGTCGGTTACTTCGATCACGATCAAATACTCCGCAGCGCTTCCCGTGAGCGAAACGCGACCCCCCGCCGACGTCACCCGGATCGCGTTTTCGATGAGGTTCGACAGGATCTGGCGGACGCGGTCGGGGTCGGTACGGCACGGGAGACCATCCGACGGTGCGACCAGCGTCAGCGACACGCCGGCCGATTCCGCTTCCGTCCCGTGGGCGCCGAGCGCCGACTTCAACACGTCGGCGAGGTCGGCGTCGCGCAGCTCGAGCCGGAACTCCTGCGCGTCGAGCCGGGCGAGGTCCATCACGTCCCGGACCAGCCGCTCGAGCCGGGCCGTCTCGGTCTTGATCACCGCCAGCGCTTCTCTTCGGCCCTTCGCATCCCTGACGGCGCCTTCCTCGAGCGCTTCGACGTAGCCGCGGATCGCCGTGAGCGGGGTGCGAAGCTCGTGTGAGACGCTGGCGAGGAACTCCCCTTCGCGGCGCCGCGCCTCGGCGAGCGCCGACGCCATCGCGTTGAACGATCGCCCGAGCTCGGCGAGCTCGTCGTCGCCTTCCACCGGCACTCGCTGGGTCAGGTCGCCGGCCGCCACGCGCGTCGTTGCCGCCGCGACCTGCTGCACCGGGCGAGCGAGTCGCCGCGCGAGCAAGGTCGAAGCCAGGGCGGCGAGCAACGCCGCCAGTCCTGCCGCGAGCAGCGCGCGCGACACGATCGGCGCCCAGCCCACCCCGGCGCGCTTGGCCAGGATGATCCCGGCGACGAGGCCTGGTCGGTCGGCGAACCGCGCGCGCACCGGCACCGCGACGTACGCGTAACGCGTGCCCGACACCTCTACGAACCCCTGGCTCGAACGTCCCTCCACGAGCCCGTCGGTGTCGACCTTTCCGACGACCGACTCCGCCTCGGGCGTGTCGGTGCGGACGTTGCCGTTGCCGCCGACGACGCCGAACAGACTTCCGGTGACCTCGAGGAGGCGACGGATCGCGCGGAAGCGCGTCGCTTCGAGCACGTCGAGGTCGCGCGCTTCGACGGCGATGACGTTCGCGGACCGGCGGAGCTCGGCGACGGCTTGGTCGGCGGTGTAGCGGCGGACGAGCCCGAACGTGATCAGCGCCGAGGCCGCCAGGGAGAGCGCGGCGGTAAGTCCCAGCGCCCGCGCGAGGCGGCCGCGGAGGCTACGCGCCACGATCGGCGTCCACCTTGTAGCCGACCCCACGCACCGTCAGGACGACGGATCCGGCGGAGCCGAGCTTCTGCCGCAGGGACTTGACGTGCGAGTCGACGGTGCGCGTGTCGACCGGCCGCTCGTATCCCCACACCCGGTCGAGCAGACGGTCGCGCGAGAACACGATCCCGCGGTTCCGGGTCAGGAACGCGAGGAGATCGAACTCCTTCGCGGTCAGCGTGACGGCTTGCTCGCCCGCCCGGACCTCGCGCCGGGCGAGATCGATCTCCACGTCGGCGACCCTCAGCACCTCGGTCTCATCTTCATCGCCGCCTCGGGACGTTCGCCGCAGCACGGCCTTGACCCGCGCAACCAGCTCGCGCGGGCTGAACGGTTTCGTGATGTAGTCGTCGGCACCGAGCTCGAGCCCCAGGATCCGATCCACCTCCGCGTCGCGTGCCGTCAGCATCACGATCGGCAGCCCGTCGCCGGCGGCGCGGAGGCGCCGGCAGATCTCGACGCCGTCCATCCCCGGCAGCATCACATCGAGGATGACGAGATCCGGCTTGACGCGCTCGACCGCGTCGAGGGCCTGCGCCCCGTCGGCGATCTGCGAGACGCGGAAGCCCTCGTTCGTCAGATAGAGGGTCACGAGGGAGGCGATGGATTGCTCGTCCTCGACGACCAGGATCATCGCTTCGGCCATCAAGGGAGATGGTACGCGACGAAGCTGAGAGGCTTGTGGGAGCCCGAGAATGGATCGGGCCCCCGGTGCGGCTCCGGGGGCCCTCGCCACGACGTACCTATCCGGCTTTCTGCTCCGAGGAGGATCCCTCGGGCGCCGCAGGACGCTCCTTCGAGCGCTCGGGCGCGGCCGGCTCGGATCCCGGGGTGAAGACGCCGATCCGGCGCAGGCCCGTGAATCGTTCGGAGCGGACCGACATCAGTCGCGCGAAGTCGCCGACCTTGATCGCGTCGAACGAGGCTTTCTTGCCGTCCTTGCAGACGTTGGTTTCGTCGACCGCGGTGGCGGTCACCGACTCACCGTCGACGCGCTTGATCGTGATCTTCTTCGCCGAGTGGTCGACGGCCGTGACCTTGCCGGTGTCGACGGTGATGAGCCCGAAGCCCTCCCGGAGCTGCACTTTGGCTTCGGAGTGGACGAGCCTGCCGGCGCGGCGTCCGGCGTGCTCGCGACCGCAGCGGTCCCCGTCCTTCGCGGCCGCGGCGGGACGGTCGCCCTTCGGCGTCTTGTCCTCCTCCGAGCCCGTGCCGGGCCCGGTCTGTCCGAAGGCAGCCGCCGCCATCGCCACGACGCCGACGAAGCTGCTTGCGAGCGTGAGCTTTGTTCTGGTGCGCATGACCCCTCCTTTGTCGAACGGTCGATGGTGTTATCGCCCGCCGAGGTGGAGCGGCCGTGCGCCGCGTGTGAAATCCGTGTGAAAGAGTGGCTCAGCCGAGAAGCTCGCGGATCTTCGCGGCCGGGTCCGGGGCCCGCATGACCGCCTCGCCGACCAGGATCGCGTCGACGCCTGCCGCTTCCATGTCGCGGACGTCGTCGCGGGTCGCGACGCCGCTCTCGCCGACGACGAGTACCCCGTCGGGGACGAGGGGGCGTAGCTTGCCGACCATCGCGGGATCGACCTCGAGCGTCGACAGGTTCCGCGTGTTGATCCCGACGAGTCGCGCGCCGGCTTGGATCGCGCGGTCGACCTCGGACGCCGAATGCGCTTCGACCAAGGCGGTCATCCCCAGATCGCCGGCGAGGTCCGCGAGGGACACCAGCTCGGTCTGCGTCAGAGCCGCCACGATGAGGAGTACGGCGTCGGCCCCGGCGGCGCGCGCTTCCCACAGATGGAGCGGATCGCAGAGGAAGTCCTTCCGGATCACCGGCAGCTCACACGCGGAACGTGCCGCGCGAAGATCGTCGAGCGACCCGCGGAAATGATCGGGCTCGGTCAACACCGAGATCGCACTCGCGCCTCCGGCCTCGTAGGCGCGGGCGAGGGGTGCGGGGCGCGCGTCCGGCGCGATGTCGCCGGCGCTCGGCGACGCGCGCTTGATCTCGGCGATCAGCGACAAGCCCGGCTTCGCCATCGCACCGAGGAAGTTCCGCGGCTTTCCCGCCGCCCGAGCCGCCGATTGCGCGAGCGGCAGCGCTCCTTCGGGGGGGGGGGGC
>JBBDRM010000001.1:0-19847 GCA_040905475.1 Actinomycetota bacterium | reverse complement strand
GCGCCCCCCCCCCGATCCCCGGTGACCCGTTCGAGGAACCCGCTCATTCGGGCGAGCCTACAGCCGGATCGTCCGCAGCGTCTCCCATGCGATCCGGCCCATCCGGCTCACGGAGGCGCGCTGCACGACGGACATCGTGTCTTGCGGCGTGTGCAAGGTGCTGTGTTCGCCCGACCAGAGCCACGCCACCACGTAGCCGGCGCGCTCGAACGGCGCGTGGTCCGAGAAATACCCGGTGACGATCCGCTTCTGCGACGGAAGCTTCAGCCGCTTCCCGGTCGCGACCATGGCGTCCACGAAGTCACCCTCGGTCAGCGCCGCGTGGCAGATGTAGGCGATGGGTCCGGCGCCGATCATGTCGAGGACGAGCACGCCTTTCAAGGCTTTGCCCTCTGCCTTGCTCATGTTCGCAAGGAAGTAGCGAGAGCCGAACGTCGCTCCGCCGACGCCCGATCGGCGCCGCTCCTCGCCGCCGAACAACACGAAGATCGTCGGCATGACCGGGGGTGTGATGCTCGCGACCCGCGCGAGCTCGAGCAGCACCGCCGATCCGCTGCCGTTGTCGTTCGCGCCGCGTGTGACGGCGACCGTGTCGAGGTGGCCGCCGACGAGAAGATGCGGCTTCTTGGCGTCGTAGCCCGGCGGCGCGGCGATGACGTTCTGCGTCTCGCCCTCGGGGACCGCGACCCCCTGGCTCACGCCGGCCGGAAGGGGGATCGTCTGTCTCGTCACCGTGTAGCCGAACGACTTGAACTGCTCGGCCGCGTAGTTCGCCGCCTTCCGGAACCCCGCCGAGCCGGCCTCGCGGATCCCGACCGTCTCGACAAGGTGGCGAAGGTGAGCGAAGGCGCGGTCGGTGTCGAAGGCGGCCGGCTTCGGCGTCGGGGTGGGAACCGGCGTGGGCGTCGGGGTCGGCGAGACGCTCGGGGTCGGCTTCGGCGTCGCGGCAGGTGTGCGCGTACACGCCGGCACGACCAGCGCTGCGGCGGCGAGGAAAGCAAGGAGTCGGAGTCGCTTCGGCATCCGTGTTCGATGGTATCGGCAGCCGAGAGGGGTCGCCGTACGTTCCTTCCCCAGCGTCCGAAATGCCCGGCGGCGGATACAGTGACCGCCATCGCGAAGAGACGGATCGTTGGGGTGGCCCTGGCGCTGGCCGCGCTCGCTGCTGCCTCCGCGTACGGCGGCTGGACGGTTGGGCGGTCGGGCATCGACCGCGTCGCGGTGCTCGAGCGGCGCGTCCGTGTCCTGGAGTCGAGCGCGTCCGCGCTCTCCGCCGAGCGCGATCGCATCAAGGCCGACCGCGATCGCCTCGAGATGCGGCTCGCAGCCCTGGATTCCCCCCCAGGTGCGTGCCCGCAGGCAACGATCTCGACGCTCGAAGCCAACCTGCTCGCGCAGTACGTCGTGGAGTATCCGTGCGGGTGGAGCGTGCTCGAGGAGCCCCTCCAGCGCCCCGAGGAGGGGTCGCCGCGAACGGGGCTCATGGTCGATCACCTCTTCTTCAGTGCCTTCCCGATCTCCAAGACGCCGCGTGAGGGTCCGCTCACGGAGATCACGCTCGACGGCTGGTACGACGACGTGAGCGCTGAGGGCGAGGCGCTCCCCCCCTTCGACGCTTGGGCGCAAGAAGCCCGCGGCCGTTTCACGCAGACGACCGAGACGTCTTTCCGCAACCGTTTCGGGATCCCGATCTTGAAGATCGATGGGAGCATGACGGCGTTCGATGAGCCGAAGCCGGCGCTTCTGTATCTCTGGGAACACATCGACGGGGACGGCGCCCGCCGGATCTACGAGGCGTTCACGCTCGATCCGAGCCGGAGCGTCAAGACGGCGATCGAAGCGATGGTTCGATCCTTCCGGGTGCCCGGAGGCTGAGCGCGATCGACGTGATCACCAGGACCGCGGCGCCGCCGATCACGACCCAGACGCCGGGGCCGAGCCGTGCCGGGAACGGAACCACCGCGCTCGGGTCGAGCGGCGCTCCCCCGCTCGAGAAGATCCGCGCGATCACGCGCGCGGCGTTCTCGGGGATCCGCGTCGCGTAGTAAGCCGCGAGCGCCGCTGACCCCAGCCCGCATGCCGCCGCCCCGACGGCGAGATCACGGCCGCGCACGCGCGCGAACGCGACCAGCAGCACCAGCGCCAGCCCACCGAGAAGCACCGTGATCTTCCCCTCGTCCTGCAAGCCGTAGCCGGTCGCCGATCCGATCAGCGGCTGGGGGACGTATAGCCACGGCAGCGCCGAGCCGACCGCGACGGCGAGCGCCCCCATGGCGGACAGGCCGAGCCGGCGGTCCTCGACGAACGCGAGGATGAGGTTCATTCCGCGGCGCCTTTGTCCGGCGGATCGGCCATCCGCAGCTTGGGGACGCGACGGCCCGCGATCGCACCGGCGACCGAAGAGAGGCCCGCCAGCGCCGCGCCGCCGGCGGTGACGCCGGGCCCGGTGTCGCTCTTCACCCGGAAAGCGGGAAGCTCATTCCCGACGTCTTCGCGGATGAGCCGGGACGCTCGGGCGATGGAGTCGGAGCGCGCCACGGAGACGCCGATCCCGATCCCGACCCCGAGCGCGAGGCCGAGCGCGCCGAGCCCGAGACGGCCTTTCGGTCCGGTCACGAGCCAGCCGAGCGGCACCAACGCCAGCAGCAGCCCGAGCCCGAAGAGGTACCCGGCACCGATCTCGGCGCCGTTGAAGGGCACCTCGCCGCCTCCGAGGAAGATCGGAGGCAGGCCGGGCGCGTTCACCGGAGCTCCACTCAGCGACACGTCGACCCACGTCATCCGGGTGCCGGCTGCGACCACCATCCCGCCCACGATCACCCCGGCGCCGGCGAGCGTCAGACGACCGACGGGGGTCAGGAGAGCTCCTCGGCCGCCTTGATCGCCGACAGCAGGGCGCGCGCCTTGTTGCGGCACTCGTCGTCCTCCGCTTCGGGGACGCTGTCGGCCACGATCCCGGCGCCGGCCTGCACGTAGGCGGTGCCGCGGGAGATCAGCGCCGTCCGGAGCGTGATGCACGTGTCGAGGTTGCCGGAGAAATCGAAGTAGCCGACCGCGCCGGCGTAGGGTCCGCGTCGCGAGCTCTCGAGCTCGTCGATGATCTCCATCGCGCGGATCTTCGGGGCGCCGCTCACCGTGCCGGCCGGGAAGGCCCACTTGAACGCGTCGAACGCGGTCCGGTCGGGCTCGATCTCGCCGTGCACCTCGCTCACGATGTGCATCACGTGCGAGTAGCGCTCGACCTGCATCAGCTCCGACACTCGAACCGTGCCCGGCCTGCACACGCGTCCGAGGTCGTTGCGCGCCAGGTCGACGAGCATCACGTGCTCGGCGCGCTCCTTCTCGTCGGCGAGGAGCTCGTCGGCGAGCTTGTCGTCCTCTTCATCTGTCGCGCCGCGCGGGCGCGTGCCGGCGATCGGCCTGATGATCGCCTCGCGACCGATCACCCTGACGTGAGGCTCGGGGGAGGAGCCGACGACGGCCAGGTCGGGGAAGTTCAGGAAGAACATGTACGGACTCGGGTTGATCAGCCGGAGCACGCGGTACACGTCGAAGGGATCCGCCTTGGTGGGCATCTCGAAGCGCTGCGACACGACGCACTGGAAGATGTCGCCCGCGGCGATGTACTCCTTCACCTTCGAGACGTTGGCGATGAAGGTGTCGCGTCCGACGTTGGAGGCCACTTCGCCCACGTCTGCCTCGAGCGTCGGCGAAACCGGCTTGCCCTGCGTCGGCGTGCTCGCGAGGCGGCCGACCAGCCCTTCGGCTCGCTCCACCGCTTCGTCGTACTGCGCGGCCGGGTCCTCACCGATCGCCACGTTCGAGATCACCGTGAGCCGCTGGCGCAGGTGGTCGAAGACGAGCAGACTACCGGTGAACAGCAGCCACAACTCGGGGAGCCGGAGGTCGTCCGTCGTGGTCTGCGGCAGCTTCTCGATGTAGCGCACCGCGTCGTACCCGATGTAGCCGACCGCGCCGCCGTGGAGCGGCGGAAGGCCGGGCAACGCCGGCGCGCGGTAAGCGGCGAGCGCTCGCTCGACGGCGGTGAGCGGGTCGGGCGCGTCCTTCGCCTCGGCCGGCGGTTCCCCCTCGAAGGTCACGGTACCGTCGCGGCTCGTCATCACCAGGAACGGATCGACGCCGATGAACGAGTACCGTCCCCACCGCTCGCCGTGCTCGACCGACTCAAGCAAGAACGAGTTCGGTTGGTTCCCAAGCTTTCGATACGCGCCGACCGGGGTCTCGAGATCGCCGAGCACCTCACGCCACACCGGCACGAGCGTGTGCTCGGACGCGAGGCGCAAGAACTCCTCTCGGGTCGGCGAGTACGTGGCGGCTGCCATACCGGCGGCAGTCTACCGAGGCTCGATAGCGTCGACGCCGAGCACCCGGAAGAAACAGCTCCGCTCCCCCGTGTGACACGCGGGCCCGGCCGCATCGACGAGCACGAGCAGCGTGTCGGCGTCGCAGTCGAAGCGGACCTCGATCACGCGCTGGGTGCTCCCGCTCGTCGCGCCTTTGTGCCATAGCTCCTTGCGAGAGCGGCTCCAGAACCAGGTCTCGCTCGTCTCGAGGGTCTTCGCGAGCGACTCTTCGTTCATCCACGCGACCATCAGCACCTCACCGGTGTTATGCTGCTGCACGATCGCGGGGATGAGGCCGTTGGCATCCCATTTCAGGGCCTTGATGTCCGCGCTCATGGTTTCCTCGCCACCCAGATCATCTCGCGGCAGTCCTCGGTGAGGGGACGCTCGTCGAAGTCACCATATAGGGCCTCCACGTCGAAGCCGGAGCGCGCGAGGAGATGCTCCATCTCGTATCGGTGGACCATCCGCACCGGAAGCACGGTCTCGGTCGTCTCGACGCGCCGCTCACCTTCATACGCCTCGACGCTCGCGCGGATCGTGATCCGCTGTGTGGTGACCTCGTATTCGGGAATCACCCACAGCTCGCAGCGACGGCCCCGTTCGTCGGTGTACTCGCTGTGGAGGTTGCGCCGCCGATCTTGCGCGACGATGAGGCTCGGGTCGGGGACGAACATGTTCAGGATCAGCCGGCCACCTGGGACGAGTGAGCCATGGACCGACTCGAGGCAGGCCAGCTGGTCCTCGACCGTGAGCATGTGAAGGAACGAGCGGTACGGGATCGTCACGAGCGTGACCGGCGGCTCGGCCACGTGATGGCGCATGTCGGCCTCAAGGAACGTGAGCCGATCGGCGACGCCCGCCTCGGCGGCTCGCTTCCGTCCTTCGGCCAGCATGGACGACGAGACGTCGACGCCGATGACGTCCTTTCCCGTCAGGGCGGTCGGGATCGCGATCCGGCCCGTCCCGACGCCGAGCTCGACCATCGGCCCCTCGGACTCACCGGCGCGACGCACGTAGAATTCGACGTCGCCGGTTACGTCCTTCACCCACTCGTCGTAGAAGCCGACGAAGGCGAGATAGCCGTCCGGGTTCGCCTCGTCGTTCATCGTACGGGGATCCCCGCGTCGCGGAGGTGGGTCTTGACGTCGGCGATGCGCATCTCGCCGAAGTGGAAGACGCTGGCGGCGAGCGCGGCGTCGGCCTTGCCGTCGGTGAGCGCGTCCGCGAAGTGCTCGGGCGTGCCGGCGCCGCCGCTCGCGATCACGGGAACGGTCACCGCGTCGGAGATCGTGCGGGTCAGCGCGATGTCGTAGCCGTCCTTGGTCCCGTCGCGGTCCATGCTCGTGAGCAGGACCTCGCCGGCGCCGTGCTCGGCCGTCGTGCGCTTCGCCCACTCCACCGCGTCGAGGCCGGTCGTCGTTCGCCCGCCCTCGACGACGACCTCCCAGCCGCCGTCGCGCCGTCGGGCGTCGATCGCGATCACGATGCACTGCGCCCCGAACTCGTCCGACGCCGCGCGCAGCACGCCCGGGTCGCGGACGGCCGCGGTGTTGAGCGAGACCTTGTCCGCGCCCGCGCGCAGGAGGTTGCGAACGTCGTCGACCGTGCGCACTCCCCCGCCGACGGTGAGCGGGATGAAGACCTGCTCTGCAGTGCGGCGCACGACGTCGATCATCGTGTCGCGCTGCTCGACGGAGGCGGTGATGTCGAGGAAGACCAGCTCGTCGGCGCCCTCACGGTCGTAGACGGCGGCCATCTCGACGGGGTCGCCGGCGTCGCGGATGTCGACGAAGCGCACGCCCTTCACGACGCGCCCGGCGTCGACGTCGAGGCACGGGATGATTCGACGTGCGAGCAATCAGCCCACCGCGTCGAGCGCCTCGGGGAGCGTGAAGCGCCCGGCGTAAAGCGCCTTGCCGACGATGCAGCCCTCGACGCCGAGGCCTGCGATCGCCAACAGGTCGTCGAGCGAAGAGACCCCGCCGCTGGCGACGACAGCGCGCTCGGTCCGGCCGAGCACGTCCCGAAGCAGATCCAGGTTCGGGCCCTCGAGCATGCCGTCGCGAGCGACATCGGTGACGACGAACCGGGTGACGCCGGCCGCGACCAGACGCTCCATGGTCGGCCACAACCTTCCGGCGTCCTCGGTCCACCCGCGTGCCTGAAGCGTCTCGCCTCGGACGTCGAGCCCCACCGCCACGAACCCGCCGTGCCGGTCGATCGCCTGCTCGACGAACGGCGGATCCCGCAACGCCGCGGTACCGATCACGACGCGCGCGGCCCCCGCGGCGTTCGCGGCCTGAAGCGCTTCCTCGTCGCGGATACCGCCCGAGCACTGCACCGGGATCTCGACCGAGCGGATCACCTCCGCGACGAGCTCACGGTTGCGCGGCACGCCTTCGAGGGCGGCGTCCAGATCGACGACGTGCAACCACTCGGCCCCCTCGGCCTCGTATCGTTTCGCGACCGAGACGGGGTCGTCGTCGTAGACGGTCTCGCGCCCGAAGTCGCCCTGCACGAGCCGAACGCACTTGCCGCCGCGGATATCGACGGCCGGGAGGAGGATCACGCCGCGCGAACCTCCCGCAGGAAGTTCTCGAGCAGCGCGAGACCGTGCTCGCCGCTCTTCTCGGGGTGGAACTGGACCGCGTGGACGTTGTCTCGCCACACCGCGCAGCAGAAGTCGACGCCATAGTCGCTCGTCGCCGAAACGTCTTCGGGCGACGCGTCTGGGTAATACGAGTGGCAGAAGTAGAAGCGGGCGCCGGGCTCGATCCCAGCGAACAGCGGCGCCTCGCGCGTGGTCCGGACCTCGTTCCAGCCGATGTGCGGGATCTTGTGGCCGTCCGGGAAGCGAACAACCTTGCCCTCGAACACGCCGAGGCCGGGCCCGCCGCCCTCTTGACTCGATCCGAACAGGATCTGCAGGCCGAGGCAGATCCCGAGGAACGGCCGTCCGTCGCGGATCCATCCGGCAACGTCGTCCTTCTGGGATCCAAGGTTGACGAGACAGGACGCGAAGGCTCCTTGGCCTGGGACAACGAGGGCGTCGGCGTCCGAAGGAACCTCCGGCGTTACCTCGACCGACGCACCCACGCGCTCCAGCGCCTTCGCGACGGATCGCAGGTTGCCCATCCCGAAGTCCAGCACCGCCAGCCGGGTCACCGAGGCGCACCTCGGGCGGGCACCTTGTTGTTTGAGACCGTCAGACGTGTCTGACATGTCTGACGCCTCGGAACGACACCCATGACCTCCGACGGAACCATCAGAGCCGGCCTTTGGTCGAGGGCACACCACGGCGTCCAGTACGTGCGCACGCCTTGCGCAGGGCCTGCGCCAGCGCCTTGAACTCGGCCTCGACGATGTGGTGCGGGTTCTTGCCGGCCAGCATCCGCACGTGGATCGTCGCACCGGCCGCTTGGGCGAACGCCCTGATGAACTCCTCCGCAAGGCGCGTGTCGAACGTGCCGATCAGCTTCGCCTTCGCGTCGACCTCGTGGACGAGATACGGCCGCGCGGACAGGTCGACGGCGACTTGCAGCAACGCCTCGTCGAGCGGCACCAGCGCGTCCCCGAACCGCTCGATCCCGCCTTTCGTCCCGAGCGAGCGGCGCAGCGCATCCCCGATCGCGAGCCCGGTGTCCTCGACGGTGTGGTGCGCGTCCACCTTGAGGTCGCCGAGCGCCTTCACCGAAAGATCGAACCCCGCGTGCTTCCCGAGCTGCTCGAGCATGTGGTCGAAGAACGGGATCCCGGTGTCGGCGGAGGAGACGCCGCGGCCGTCCACGACCAAACGAACCTCGACGTCCACCTCTTTCGTCTTCCGGCGGACCTTCCCCGAACGGCTAGTCTTCCTCGGCGGCATCCGCCAGCACTCCTCTCAACGCCTCGACGAAGGTCGCGTTCTGCTCGCCGGTCCCCACGGTGACGCGGAGGCATCGCGCCAGGCCGTACATCGAAGAGAAATCGCGAACCAGCACGCCGCGACCGACCAGACCCTGCCACAGCGTGGGTCCCTCGAGCGGCGTGCGGACGAGCACGAAGTTGGCCGCGCTCGGGAATACCTCGACCCCGCGGACGCGTTCCAGCTCCTTCCCGAGGCGGTCCCGCTCGACCACGATCTCCTCGACCGCCGACAGCGCGGCTCCGGCGTGGCGCACGGCCACTTCTCCGCACGCTTGCGACAGCGCGGACAGGTGATACGGCAGGCGCGCGACCTGGATCGCCTCGACGAGCCATGGATGCGCGAGCAGATACCCCAGCCGCGCGCCGGCGAGCCTCCACGACTTCGAGAACGACCGCAGGATCGCCAGCCGGTCGTGCCGTCCCAGGATCGCGGTCGCCGACTCGCCCCCGAACTCGCCGTACGCCTCGTCCACCACCACGATCCCGCGGCCCGCGTCAAGAGCGGCCCGAACGACGTCGAGGCTCTGCGCCGTACCCGTCGGGTTGTTCGGCGAGCAGACGAAGGTGATCGCCGGGTCGACCTCTTCCACCGCCCGAGAAACGTCGGTCGGGTCGAGCACCCACGGCTCCTCGACCGGGCGCTCGACGAACACCGTCGCCGTCACGGCGGAGATGTGCGGGTACATCGCATACGTGGGACTGAACGCCAGCGCTCGCCGGCCGGCTCCGCCGAACGCGAGGAGCAGCGTCTGGATGATCTCGTTGGAGCCGTTGGCGACCCAGACGCCGTCCCCCGGCCACGTGAACCGGGCCCCGAGCGCCGACCGCAACGCCCGCGCTTCGCGATCCGGATAGCGGTTCAGCTCCGACCGCGAGATCCGCTCGGCGAGATCCTTCAGGAACCCCTCGGGCGGCGGCCACGGCGACTCGTTGGTGTTCAGCCGCACCGCCGCGTCGACCTGCGGCGCGCGGTACGGAGGCACGTCGCGCAGGTCGTCGCGAACCTCGAACGGACGCGTCACGAGAGCCTCACCTCGACTGCGCGCGCGTGCGCGGTCAATCCCTCGGCCTTCGCGATCGCGAGGAGCGCCGGCGCGACGGCCTCGACTCCGGCCCGGTCGAACTGGATCACGGCGGTCGACTTGATGAAGTCGGCGACGCGCAGCGGCGACGCGAATCGCGCCGTCCCCGCGGTGGGAAGCACGTGATTCGTCCCGGCGACGTAATCGCCGAGCGCGACCGGCGAATACGGCCCCACGAAGACGGCTCCGGCGTTCCGGATCTTCTGCAGCGCGAGCTCCGCGTCGGCGAGGCAGAGCTCGAGGTGCTCGGGCGCGAACGCGTCGGCGACCGCGAGCGCGTGGTCGAGGTCGTCGACGAGCACGGCACGGCCCTGCGCTTTGAGGGCTGCCTCGACGTCTTCGCGACGGTCGGCGCGTCCGAGTTCCGCCTCGAGCGCCTCGTCGACGGCGTTCGCGTAGTCCACATCCCAGGTGATCAGCAGCGGCGTCGCCAGCGGGTCGTGCTCGGCTTGGGCGAGGAGATCGGCGGCGACGAACGACGCCGGGGCCGACGCGTCGGCGACGATCGCGACCTCGGTCGGGCCTGCGAAGGAGTCGACGCCCACATCGAGCGCGACCTCGTGCTTGGCGAGGGCGACCCAGATCGAGCCGGGCCCGACGATCTTGTCGACGCGGCCGATCGTCTCGGTTCCGTAGGCCATCGCGGCGATCGCCTGCGCGCCGCCGCACTCGTGGACCTCGGAAGCCCCGGCGATCTCGAGCGCAGCGAGCGTCGCCGGGTTGATGCCGCTGCCGTCGGGCGCGCCCGGGACGCAGGCGACGACCTGCTCGACGCCGGCCAGGATCGCCGGCAGAACGGTCATGAGCGCGGTCGAGGGATACGCGGCACGGCCGCCCGGCACGTAGCACCCAACCCTGCGGAGCGGCCGCGTCTCCTCCCCGACGCGCATCGAGTCGGGGCCGATCCGCCACCACGCGGCCCGCTCCTCCGCGAGCTGCGCTTCGTGGTAGGCGCGGATCCGGTCGGCGGCGGCGCGGAGCGCGTCGAGCAGAGCCGCTTCGCATCGAGCGGCGGCCGCGGAGACGTCGGCGGCCGGGATGCGCCGCGGCTCCGCGCGGGACCCCCCGAACCGCTTCGACGCCTCGCGCACCGCTTCGTCTCCGCGGGTGCGCACATCGGCGACCAGCGTCCTGACGGATGCCCGTGCGGCGTCCCGGTCAACGACGGCACGCGGCAGCCGCTCGAGCGGATCGCCCGTGTATCCGCGCAGGTCAACGAGGGTCAGCACGGTCCGCCGATTCTAGCCGAGCAGGCCCCGGAGCCCCCCTCGATAAACCGCGCTAGGCCAGCCGGACGCCTTCCATCTTGAGCAGGGCTTCCTTCATGGCGAGCCCGCCCCCGTAGCCGCCGAGGTTCCCACCCGTCCGGAGCACGCGGTGGCACGGAACCACGATGGGGATCGGATTCGTAGCGAGCGCGGAGCCGGCGGCGCGCGAGGCCCGCCCGTTCCCGGCCTGCTCGGCCATCTCGCGATAGCTCGACACGCCCCCGTACGGGATCCGAGCCGTGGCCCGCAGGACCTTGCGTCTGAACCCGGTCGTCAGCGACCAGTCCAGCGGGAGTTCGAACACCCGGCGCTTCCCATCGAAGTATTCGTCGAGCTCGCGTCGCACCGCATCGACGGCGATCGGCGCCTCGAGCACGCGCGGCGAAAGGCGTTCGGTGAGCTCCTCGAGCACGTCGTCGGGCGCCTCCGGCTGGAACGCGACTCGCACGAGTCCGCGGGGTGTGACGGCGACCAGCATCCGCCCGAACGGCGTCTCCGCGTAGCCGTAGCCGACGTCGAGCAGACCGGCGTCGTGCGCTCGCGTCGCCATCCCCGCCGCCGCGCGTCCGGCGCGCTGCTTCACGGCCACGCCGCCCGAGCGCGCGAGCGCTCGCTCCAGATCCTTCATCGGCCCCACTCCTTCCGCAAAGCTCGAAGCCCGTCCGCCACGTTGCGCCGGGCCGCTTCCTCCGTGCCGCCTGCCGCCCGGGCGACCTCCCGGTAGGGAAGGTCGGCCGCGAAGCGCAGCAGAACCGCCGCGCGTTGTTTGGTGGGGAGCTTCCGAACAGCCTCCCACACGCCGTCGTCGGGGTCAGGAGTCTCTCGTCCCGGATGGTCCGGGACGGCGGCCACAGGGACCGCCCTTCGCGACCGCATCCGGTGATGGTCAAGAACCTTCCGATGGGCGATCGTCAGGATCCACCCTCGCAGGTTCCCCGCCTCTCGGAGACTCGGATACCCGCGGAGCGCGGCCAGGAACGTCTCCTGGAAGCAGTCGTCCGCATCCTGCGATCCGACAGCCGACAGCAGGAACCGGTAGACCTCGTCGCGGTGCGCGTCGAGGAATCGCTGGAACGGCGGCAGCCTCACGGACATAGAACGTTAGAGGAAGCGGAAACGTGAGGTGAGCCTACAATCTGGGTGTCGGTGGAGATCCCTCTGTTCCCACTCAACACGGTGCTGCTGCCCGGCGCAGCGCTCCCCTTGCGCGTCTTCGAGCCGCGCTACCGAACGATGATGTCCGACCTCCTCGGAGACGCCGTCCCCGGTTCGCAAGGCGGACGGCCGGTTCGCACCGGCGACGAGGCGGCGGCGTTCGGCGTCGCGAGGATCCGGGAAGGATCCGAGGTCGGCGGCCGCGCGGAAACCCACGACGTCGGCGTGATCGCCGCGGTCGAATGGGTGCGTATGGATGCCGACCGGACCCTCGAGCTGCTCGCTCGCGGCACGCGCCGCTTCCGGATCGAGCGGCGGCTGGACGACGATCCGTATCCGCGCGCGGTCGTCGCGCTGCTCGACGAGCCCGTCGGCGCGAGCTCGGAGAAGGCACTCGGTTTCGCGCGCTCGGCGATGGCTCGATACGTGCGGGCGGTCGCGCGGCTGCTCCGCTCCGAGCCGGAAGACGCGACGCTCCCCGACGACCCCGTCGCGGCGAGTTACGCGCTCGCGGCGGCGCTGTCGATCGAACCGAACGTCGTGCAAGCGCTTCTGGAAGCCTCGACGGCGACCGAGCGGCTCGTGCGAGCCGCCACGATCGCGAGGGCCGAGGCGAATCTCTTGACGGTGGTGGGCCCTCCGGTGCGGAGGCCGACGATCGAGTCGACGTCCTTGAACTAGCGGGAGGCTGCGTCCCCGCGCGCGCGGATGTCGGCGCGGATCCGCTCGAACGTGCTCCGAAGCTCCTTCGCGACGATCTGGAGCTCCCGGACCTCGCGACGCGCTTCGTCGGCGTCCTCGGACGCGACCCGCTGCACGGTCTGCTCGAGGAGCGCCGCACGCAACTCGGCGTTGTCGGCCACCTCGAGCAGCTCCTCCAACGTGAGCCGCAACAGCAGCCGGACACGCCGCTCGAGCACCGATGGGTCGGTCACCGCCTGCTGGATCCCGGCTTCGGTGGTCGGACGCATCGAGGCCGGGATCGCGTCGAGGTTCTCGCGGAGGTGGCGTTCGAGTCGCTTGCCGCGCGGGACGCCGAGCTTGCGCCGGATCGCCTGTTTGTGGCTCTTGAGGGTGCCCTCTGCGATGCCGAGCGCCTTGCAGGCCTCGTCGGAGGCGACGCCCTCGATCGAGAGCGCGACGACGCGCCACTCGCGCGGCGTCAGTCGCTTCGCGCGCTCGTTGAAGTCCTCGGACCTTCCCTCGACCACGGCGCGAGGCTAGCACTTCACAGGGGCACTCGGGCGGAGCCCGGCACTCAAGCCAAGGAGCCGGTTCCGAGCAAGGTCTTCAGCTCGGCGTAGAGGCCGTTGCGGCGCTCGATCCGGATCTCATCCGGGAGCCGCAACACCTTCGTCTTCGTCCCCGACATGAGTCGCAGGTGAACCGGCGTGAGGCCCGGGTGCGAGTGCAAGATCACCTTGAGCTCCTCGACGAGCTTCGGCGTGCACGCTTCCGCGGCCACCGTCAGCACGAGCGGATCGCCGCCGGCCGCGAGGTTCGGCCGCCACACCTCCAGCGCGACGACCTTCGGCTCGTCCTCGCGCAGATCGATCTTCCCTTTGACGCAGATGATCGAGTCGCGTTCGAGGAGCGGACCGAACTTCTGGAACGCGGCGGGGAACACGACGACCTCGACGGCTCCGGCGAGATCCTCGAGCGTGATGATCCCCATCGCTTCGCCCTTCTTCGTGAATTTCTTGGCGAAGCGGCTGATGATGCCGCCGATCGACCGAACGGAGCCCTCCGGCGCCATCGCGATGTCGGCGATCTGGGTGTCGGTCGAGGCGCGGAGAGCCTTCTCGACCTCGAGGAGCGGATGCTCCGAGACGTACAGCCCGAGCATCTCCTTCTCCGCGGCGAGCAGCGCCGCCCGCGGGATGTCGGCGCCGCTCGGGGCCGGGTCGACGAGCGTGTGATGCGTCTCCGCGCTGAACAGGCTCGACTGCCCGGCATCCTCGTTCCGCCGGTAGGTCGCCGCGGCGTCGAGCATCGTCGCCGCGGCGTCCGAGAGAACCAGCTTCTGCTCGCCGGTGCGCGTATCGGTCCCCCAGGTCAGGAAGTCGCCGCGGCTCAGACCGAGGGAGTCGAACGCGCCGGCTTTGACGAACGACTCGACGACGCGCTTGTTGAGGGCGGTCGGATCGACACGGTGGCAGAAGTCGGCGAAGGAGCCGAAGGGTCCCTTCTTCTCGCGTTCGCGGATGATCTCCGCGACGACGTTCTCACCGACGTTGCGGATCGCGGAGAGCCCGATGCGGATCTCGCCCGGCTTCCCCTCAACCGGTGGGAGCGGCGTGTAGTCCGAGGCCGAGAGGTTCACGTCGGGCGGATCGACCGTGATGCCCATCGTCCGGCACTCCGCGAGGTAGAGCGCGGTCCGGTCCTGCTTGTCCTTCACGCTCGTGAGGAGCGCAGCCAGGTAGTCGACCGGATACGTGGACTTGAGGTACGCGGTTTGGAACGCGATGTAGGCGTACCCGCAGCTGTGCGACTTGTTGAACCCGTAGCCGGAGAAGTGGTCGATCATTTCCCACAGCTTGTTGGCCAGGTCCTTCGTGTAGCCCTTGGCCACGCAGCCGGTCAGGAACTTCTCGCGCTGCGCGCGCATCACGTCGCCGATCTTCTTGCCGATCGCTTTGCGCAACGTGTCGGCTTCGGCCATGGAGAACCCGGCCATGTCCACGGCGATCCGGAGCGCCTGCTCCTGATACAGGATGATCCCGAACGTCTCCTCGAGGATCGGCTTGAGGTCGGCGTGCAGGTACTCGACGGTGCGCTGGCCGTGCTTGCGGGCCGCGTACTCCAGGTGCATCCGCTCGCCGAGCGGACCCGGCCGGTACAGCGCGACGAGAGCCATCACGTCCTCGAACCGGTCCGGCCGAAGCTTCTTGACGAGCTCGCGCATCCCCGGCGACTCCAATTGGAAGATCGCGATCGTGTCGCCCCGGGTGAGCATCTCGTAGGTCGGCGCGTGATCGAGCGGAACCGCGTCGATGTCGACGTCGATCCCGCGTGTCCGCTTGACGTTCCGCACGGCGTCCTCGAGCACGGTCAACGTGCGCAAGCCGAGGAAGTCCATCTTGAGCAGACCCAGGTTCTCTACGGCGTGCATCTCGTACTGGGTGACGATCCCGCCGGCGCCGTCCTGCGCGCGCTGCAACGGTGTGTAGTTCACGAGCGGCTCGTCGCCGATCACGACGCCGGCCGCGTGGACGCTCACCTGCCGGCGCAACCCTTCGAGCTCGCGCGCGATGTCGAGCACCTTGCGCGAGATCTCGTCCTCGTCGTTGGCCTTCCGCAGATCCGACGCCTGCGAGAACGCCTCGTTCGTGCCGGGATCCGGCCAGTCGACGGTTCGGTCGAAGCACGCAGCGAGCGGCGCGTCCTTGCCGAGGATCGGCGGCGGGTACATCTTCGCAAGCCGGTCCCCGATCCCGTACGGGAGGTCGAGCACCCGCGCGGCGTCGCGGATCGCTTGCTTGCCCTTGATGGTGCCGAACGTCACGATCTGCGCGACGTGATCCTCTCCGTACCGCTCGGTCGCGTACCGGATCATCTCGCCGCGGCCGCGCTCGTCGAAGTCCATGTCGATGTCGGGCATCTGCCGGCGGTCGGGGTTGAGGAACCGCTCGAAGATCAGCCCGTAGCGGATCGGATCGAGGTCGGTGATCCCGAGGCAGTAGGAGACGACGCTCCCCGCCGCGCTTCCGCGGCCGGGGCCGACGCGGATCCCGCGCGAACGCGCGAACTGGATCAGGTCGGCGACGATCAAGAAGTAGCCGGCGAACCCCATCCGGAGGATGATCCCGAGCTCGTGCTCGATCCGGTCGCGCGCTTCCGGCGACAGCGGGTCGCCGTATCGCCTGGTCGCTCCTTCCGCGACGAGCCTGCGCAGATACTGCTCCTGTGACTCCTCGGTCGGCGGCACGAACGGCGGGAGGTGAAGGGTCCCGAACTCGATCGAAAGGTCGCAGCGCTCCGCGATCGCGAGCGTGTTGTCGCACGCGTCGGGACGCTCCGCGAACAGGGTCCGCATCTCCTCGGCCGTCTTCAGATAGAACTCCTCGGCATCGAACTTGAACCGGCCGGGGTCGCTGATCTTTGCGTTGGTCTGGATGCAGAGCAGCGCGTCGTGGGCACCGGCGTCGGTCCGCTCGGTGTAATGGAGGTCGTTGGTCGCAACGAGCGGCGCGCCCAAGCGCCCGGAAAGGTCGACGAGCTGCGGTAGGACCATCCGCTGCTCTTCGAGGCCGTGATCCTGCAGCTCGATGAAGTAGTTCTCGGGACCGAAGATGTCGCGGTAGGCGCCGGCGACCCGCTCCGCCTCGGCCATGTTGCCGATCTTGAGCGCCGAGCACACCTCGCCGGCGAGGCAGCCGGAGAACCCGATAAGCCCCTCGGCGTGCTCGGCCAGCGCTTCCTTGTCGACACGGGGCCGGTAGTAGTAGCCCTCGAGCCAGCCGGTCGTGACCAGGCGCATGAGGTTGCGGTAGCCCTGGTTCGAGGTCGCGATGACCGTGAGGTGATGGTTGAAGTCTTTCTCTCGGGAGGACTTCTCGAACCGGCTCCGGGTGGCCACGTAAAGCTCGGCGCCGATGATCGGCTTCACGCCGGCCTTCTGACCCGCCTCGAAGTAGTCGATGGCGCCGTACATGACGCCGTGATCAGTGACGGCGATCGCCGGCATGCCGAGACGCGACGCCTTTTCGAAGAGCGCCGGGATCCGGGCGGCGCCGTCCAGGATCGAATACTCGGTGTGGTTGTGCAGGTGGACGAAACCGCTGCCCAAGGGTGACCGCTCCCAGGGAAGGAAGAATCACACGGATGTCATTCGGCCCCCCTTTATAACCCCGGGGGCCCGCCCACTTCAAGGAAGTGAAAACGTGCAGGCCAAGCCGTTCGACCCGTTCGCCTCGAAAGAATCACAGCCTTGTAAGTCGTCTCTGCCGGAACCTATACTCGTCTCATGGAAGAGCTTTCGCTGGCCCTCTCCCCCGAGCCCGTCGTCGAAGAGACCCCGATCCGGCTCTCCTACTCCTCCATGTCCACGTACGAGCTCTGCCCGCTGCAATACAAGCTCCGTTACCTCGATGGGCGGCCGGGCAGGCGCACGCCGGCCCTGGCGTTCGGCGAGAGCCTCCACGAGGCACTGCGCCGGTTCCACGCCCAGCCGGTTCCGGTCCCGCCGACCGTCGCGCAGCTGATGGGCTTCCTCGACGACGCCTGGGAACGCTCCGCGTACCCCTCCCGGGACGACGAGCGCGCCTACCGCGATCATGCCCGCGAGGTCCTCACCGCCTATCACCGGGATAACGCCCCGGCGTTCCGCGTCCCGGTGGCCCTAGAGCAGCGGTTCCAGATCGACGTCGACGGCGTCACGGTGTCCGGGGTCATCGACCGGATGGACCGCCACCCCGACGGCTCCTACGAGATAATCGATTACAAGACCAACCGACGGCTGCCGCCGCGCAAGTACATCGAGCGCGACCTCCAGCTCTCGATCTACTACCTCGCGGCGTGGGAGGTATGGGGCATCCTTCCCGACCGGCTCACGCTGTACTTCCTGCTCCCAGGCCAGCCGATGACGGTGACGCGGAAGCCGGAGGACCTCGACGCGACGCGGTCCCGGATCGCCGAAGTGGCGGAGGGGATCAAAGCCGGCCGGTTCATGCCACAAGAGAATCGTCTGTGCGACTGGTGCGACTATCAGGCACAGTGCCCCCTGTTCGCCCACCGCTTCGAACGCGAGGAGACGCCGGTCGACATCGGCGGCGCGGTGGACGAGTGGATCGCAGCGAAACGCCGCCTGCGCGCGGACTCTCAGCGCCTCGAGGAGCTGGCGGTCGTCATCCACGACTACTGCGAGCGCACCGGCCTCGAACGTCTTTTCGGCCAGGACGCCGCCGTGACGCGCATCACCCGGGACGACGGCGCCTACGACCTCCACCTGCGCGAGCAGCGCCGCCGCTAAACCGGCGACTGGGCTCGCGACCTGCTGGTAAGGTCGTCGCCCGGGAGGCAACCGATGAGCGAACGACCGATAACCGTGCGCGCCATGCGCGAGGAAGAGCGCGACCTCGTCAAGGCGCTTCATCGCCGTTCGTTCAACATCCCCCGAGAGCTCCACGGCAGGCTGCCGCAGCCCCCCGCGGAGACCGTGCGCGTCGCCGAACGGGACGGTGCCGTCGTCGGCGCGTTGCGCTATCACGCCATCGCGCATTTCTTCGGCGGCCGTCCCGTCCCGTCGGCCGGGATCAGTGGCGTGGTCGTCGAACCGGAAGCCCGAGGCGACCGCACCGCGGAGCGATTGGTGGTCGCCACCCTGGCGGAGCTCCGACCGAAGGGCTTCCCGATCTCGATGCTGTACCCGGCGACCGTCCCCGTTTACCGGCGGTGCGGCTACGAGTACGCGGCTTTCCGCGTCGAGTTCAAGACACCGCTCCGTCTGCTCCCCCGAGGGTCCACGCTCGAGGCCGAGCCGTGGACCGATGCGGATCTCGACGAGATCGCCGCGTGCTATCGCTCGTGGGCGTCGGGTCGCATCGGTGTCATCGACCGACCGAAGGAGTGGTGGACGAGGATCCTCACGAACGTGGAGGAGGGCGAGGTCTTCCGGGTTTGCGTCCGAGAAGGCGGTCGGATCACCGGCTACCTCGCCTACACCCAAGAGAAGCGCAAGGACAGCGACTGGGAATTCGACCTCGACTGTCGCGATCTCGTCTGGACCACTCCCGGGTCCGCGGCCGCGCTGCTCACGTTCGCCGGGCGGCACCGCTCGAACGCGCGCGACCTCATCTGGGTGGGACCGCCGAACGAGCCGCTGGCGAACCTGCTCCCAGAGCAGGACGCGAACCACGAAGGATGGTTCCGGCCGATGCTTCGGCTGGTGGACGTGCCCGGCGCGTTCGAGGCCCGCGGCTACCCACGCTCGCTTCAAGCCGCCGTCGAGCTCCGCGTCGATGATCCCCAGCTCGGTGAGAACACCGGCGGTTGGCGCGTCGAGGTCTCGGAGGGCTCCGCGAAGGTGACCACCGCCTCGTCGCCCGGCTCGTCGGTCGACGTCGCGACGCTCGCGGCGATCTGGTCGGGCATGCTGTCCGCGGCCGACGCACGGCGACTGGGGCGGCTCGACGCGTCCGACGGCGACGTCGAGGTGCTCGAGGAGATGTTCGCCGGGCCGCTCCCCTGGGTGAACGACTGGTTCTAGCCCCGCGCCCGCTCGAGCGCCTCGAGAAGATCGGCGGGCAACGGCTCCTCGAGCGCGACCTGCTCGCCGGTCATCGGATGACGGAACGAAAGGCCGGACGCGTGGAGGAAGGGCCGTTCCAGCCCCAGCCGCGCGGCGAGCTTGCGGTTCCGGCCGTATACGCGGTCCCCGACGACGGGGTAGCCGGCGCCGGCGAGGTGGACGCGTATCTGGTGCGTCCGTCCCGTCTTGGGCCGCGCTTCGACCAGGGCCGTCTCCGGGAACGCCTCGAGGCGGCGCAGCTCGGTCACCGCATCCCGGCCGCCGGCCACCACCGCCATCTTCTTGCGATGACGGGGCGAGCGACCGATCGGCGCGTCGATCGTGGCGGCCGGCGGCGGTGAGCCCTCGACGAGCGTCGTGTAGATCCGCGAAACCTCGCGGTCGGCGAGCATCCGCTGCAGGCGCTCGAGCGCCGTCTGGTCGAGCGCGACGATCATCAGCCCGCTCGTCCCCGCGTCGAGGCGGTGCACGATGCCGGGCCGGTCGCGCGCGCCGGGAAGCGGCCGGCCGGTGCGGGCGAGCAGGGCGTTGACCAGCGTCCCGCTCGGGTGTCCTGGGGCGGGATGCACGACCAGCCCCGCCGGCTTGGCGACGACGAGCAGCCACTCGTCCTCGTAAACGACCGGGACGGCGATCTCCTCGGGGGACGGCGGCCGCGCCGCCGGCTCGTCGGATAGCTCGATCTCGATGCGATCGCCGACGGCGAGGCGCAACGACCGCACCCCGGGCTCGCCGTTGACGCGAACCCGTTCGTCGTCGATCAGCCGCGCAGCCTGCGAGCGTGAGACGCCGGCGACGGCCGCGACGGCGACGTCGA